>ONSR01000060.1 GCA_900320565.1 uncultured Prevotellaceae bacterium | reverse complement strand
ATTGTCAATCTGGTCGAAAGATTTAACTTCCTCAGAACCGAAGCCCTTCTCATGAAGAACCTTAGAAATCGCAGCAGTAAGAGTAGTCTTACCATGGTCGACATGACCAATTGTACCAATGTTTACATGCGGTTTGGTACGTTCGAATTTTTCTTTTGCCATAACGTTTGTTATTTATTATATTAAATAATGTAGTTAATTGTCTCTTTTTCTCTCTTGAGCTGCTTCCGAGAGTTGAACTCGGGACCTCATCCTTACCAAGGATGCGCTCTACCACTGAGCTAAAGCAGCAACACCTGTTATCTTACATCTCACCATTGAAGAGCGGAAGACGGGGCTCAAACCCGCGACCCCCAGCTTGGAAGGCTAGTGCTCTATCGACTGAGCTACTTCCGCATTACGTGCGAAGATTTGGTTCTCCGCATTTCCTTCAGTAAGATGTGGGTGGTGATGGATTCGAACCACCGAAGGCGAAAGCCAGCAGATTTACAGTCTGCCCCATTTGGCCACTCTGGTAACCACCCTTTCGTGCTTCTATTCAGCCACCACTCCTGGTTTGCTGAGCCTCTTGTCGGATTCGAACCAACGACCCCGAGATTACAAATCACGTGCTCTGGCCAACTGAGCTAAAGAGGCGATTTACAGCCAAAAGGCGTACGAAAGACGCCTAATCGGCTGCAAAATTACACATATTTTTTGAACCAGCAAAAGGTTTCGTTGTTTTTTTAACGATTTTTTTGCTTTTCTTTATATTTGGAAGCTTGCCGCAGCAAAGATTCCACTGTTTGATCGATTGCTTCTTCGAATGTGTTGCATGTTTCCTGAGCGAACAATTCGGTGCCTGGCAGCATTGCTCTTAGGGCGGCTTCCTTGTTCATTGCGGTCTCAGGTTTTACAACCTTAAGTGACACCTCTATCCTTCCTATTTCGTCGTTGAACTTTGCGAGTTTGGAGAGTTTCTTCTCTATGAACTTCTCCAACTTCTCTGTTGCCTCAAAGTGAATTGCCTGAATTTTAATTTCCATAGTTACCTCCTTTTGTTTTGGCTCGAGGATGAGCCTGGTTATACATTTCTTTCAATTGCTCGAAAGTGGTGTGCGTATAGATTTCAGTTGTTGACAGACTTTCGTGTCCGAGCAGTTCCTTGACGGATTGCAGGTCGGCCTGATGGTTGAGCATCGCTGTGGCGAACGTGTGCCGAAGCACATGTGGGCTATTGCGTTGCTGTGTGGTGACCATCGACAAGTACCTTTTGACGAGGTTGCGCACCTTGGCGGGAGTCATTCTTTGTCCGTTCCTTTCGTTGAGGAAGAGGCTTGTGCTCCCTTCGAACTGCTTTGCGAAAGCATCGCGTTCTGCAAGATACTGCCGCAGGCTGTCGCCAAACTCATCTCCGTAAGGGATGATGCGTTGTTTGTTGCGTTTGCCTGTGACTTTGAGTTGCATCTGATCCAAATCCACATCTCTATCGTCGAGACCTACGAGTTCTGAGAGTCGTATGCCTGTGGAATAGAATGTGAGCAGAATCATGCGGTCGCGAAACCCTTGGTAGTCGTCGCTGAAGAAGTCGCTATCGAAGAGCCTGTCCATTTCTTTCTCACGGACGTAAGCTGGCAGTTTCTTCTCCACCTTCGGACCAGGCATGTTATGCACGGGGTCTTTATCGACCAAGCCTCGACGCAACAGGAACTTGTAGAAGGAGCGGAGCGAGCTGAGACGTCGGCGAACGCTTGTGGCCGTATTGCCTTTGTCCATCATCTCCACCACCCACTGCCGCACGATGTCGGCCGGCATTTCTGCCCAGTTGATGTCGCTGTCAATTGCTTCATAGAACCGCTTGAACGCTTCCAAGTCGGCTTGATAACTTTCGGTTGTCTTGCTGGAATAATTCCGCTCGAACCTAAGGTAATCTATGAAGTCTTCAATCCAATTCACGCACTTCGCTTAGTTTTCTTCTGCGAAGGTAACGCTTTTTTCTGACAATCCAAAGAGAAAAGTCAAAAATTTAAGGACTTTTTAATCTTCTACGCGATGGAGCTTCTGTACATAGACAGCACGTTCCATAGCGAGGCGCTTCAGAACAGAGGGCTTGTCGAACTGCTGACGTGCGCGGAGTTCCTTCACAACACCAGTCTTTTCGAACTTACGCTTGAACTTCTTGAGAGCCCTTTCGATGTTCTCACCTTCTTTTACGGATACTACAATCATTGTTTCTTTTTTTGTTGTTTTTAATTAGTTAATTTGTTTATGTAGCGAAAATGCGGCGCAAAATTACACATACTTTTTGAATTGACAAAGCTTTTTAGGGAAAAATTACATTAAGCGACCTCATACGTCACCTGAGGGCCTGAAAATCGCCTCATGAGGGGCAATTTTTTCCCTCAGCATGCATCGGCCCTTACAACTGCAAGCATCGAGCTTTCCACAGCAAGCGTCGGCTTGTGCTACTCGTGGAAGACAATTTTCTTGCCGGAGATGATGTTGATGCCTTTTCCCTGCGGCTTGGCCTGCTTGCGCCCGAGCAGGTCGTAGCATTCGTCATTCGTCCTCCTGCCGTTTACCGTTTCAGCGCCGGGGGCAGGCTGTATGGTGCCAATGCCCGTGATGAGGTCGTCCGTACCATTATATATATAGACGGACGAGGCGGCAAGGCGGAGTGTCAGGGGCGTGTCGATGTCGATGGGTGTACCTGCAGGAAGTCCGCTAAGAGTACTTTGGCTGAAGGCGTCGGTCAGGGTGAAGCTGGTGTGGATGTAATCGGGTATCTCGAGCGCCTCGCGCAGTGTCGTCGTGAATGTCTGGACGAAGGCCGACGGGTTGCGGAGGGCGAGCGTGGCTCTTTCGCCGTTCCAGGCTGCCCAGCCATAGACGTTGGCCTTGCTGCCGTCCCACGGGTTGCCGCCCACCCAATGTACGTCGGGCAGGACATCTTCCTGCTCCTTCTGCCATCGGATGCAGTCGGCGAGGTCTTTCCAGAGGCGGCCGCCACCGATGCTGTTCATCAGCGAGAAGTCGGCATATACTTCCACCATGCCGCTTCCGCAGGCGAAGGCACAGCGCAACTCACGCAAGACGTCGGCATAGGCAGTGCTCATCTTGGCAATGCCACCGCCGTACTTGGAGAGGATGAAGCCATGCGTCATCATGCCGTTGATGGGACAGAGGGGCGAGTTCTGAACAAAGTTCTGATAGACGAGACGGTCGCGGTAGGTAATCCATTGTTCGCGGCTGTTGCCCTGGTTGCCCACTGTGCCCCAGTCGTTCTCCTGACGCCAGACGGCATCAGTCACTTGGAACCAGAAGGGCGACGCCCAGGTGCCGACGGTGGTGTTGAGGAACACGTCGGGCTTCACCTCGCGAAGCTTCTGTTCGATGTCGATGATGCCCTCGGCATTCTCTTCGCCCGTCGCGCCGGCATCCGGCCCGACTGCGCTGAACTGGCCGCTGATGCCGTCGAACTTGAAGTAATTGAAGTGGTAGTTGTTGAGCATGAAGCTGGTTCGGTCGAGGAATACGTTGTAGTAGGCCGGATTGGAGAGCTGCATGCCGCCCTTGCCGTTCCAGTAGTTGCGACGGTAGTTGCCGCTCTGCCCGTAGCCACCCACCGGGCCGAGCCATGCACCAATCTGCGAGTCCATGCTCCAAGCCTTGTCGCTGAGTTTCTGGAAGCCATCGGGGAAGTTCGGGTTGAACTGCCACGTTCCATACTCGTCCCAGCCGTCGTCCCACATGAAGGTGCTGATGCCTACGCCGTACTTGTCGAAGAGGTGCAGCTTCCATTGGTCGAGGACTTCGAGGCACTGTGCCTCGTTGAAGTTCGTGGTGTAGTTCGGGTCGTTATTGCGGTCGATGTTCAGTTCGAACCAGGAATTGTACATCGGGAAAGGACGCCAAGGCACGGCCCTTTCGCGCTCGCTGTAGCAGAGGAAGGAACGGCGTGCCTGACCGGGAGCAATGAGGCCGACCACGGCGCCTACCTTCCATGTCTTGCCTTTTGCCAGCGTGGTCTGCCTGCTCCATTCGCCAAGGATTTCCGTCTCTGTAGGCGCGGCGAGGTGCAGGTACTCGTTCTTGACGTAGCTGAGGTTGATGTTGCCGGACGATGTATTGTCGCTGCCGTCGGCATTGAGCACAACATAGTATCGGAGGGTGTAGGTCCCAGTCGCAGGAACGGTGAAACTATAGACATTGTCCGTCTTTGCCGTTCCGGAGAAGCCGGTGTGATAGTCGGAAGCCGCCACGTTGCCGTCGGCATCTGCCAGCTCCACACCGGCGATGGTAAGACCGTGATAGCCGGAAGCATACATGAACTGCGCCGAGAAGTGGCCGCCGCTTCGGGCAAAGCTGACGGGCTTCGTCATCATTTTTATCCTGTCTGACGTGTAGCCAAGTTCGTTGATGCGTGCAGGCACGGCGGATGGTGTCGTCCATGACGAGGTGTTCCACGAGTCGGTACGCGTGCCACCAACAGCGAGCAATGAGGGCAAAGACGAGGCCGAGCCGCTGCTCTCTGGCAGGACGTTGGCTTCGGTGTGGCCGTCGTAGACCAGCTCCGGAGCAATCACTTCGCAACTCCACGTGATGCTGCCATTGCTGTTCCACGTGCCGCTGATGGCGTCTGTCTGCGTGTCGCGGAAGTAGCGGACGAGGTAGTAGCCTGCGGCAGGGATGTTGAGTGTATATACATTCCTCGACTTCGCCCCTCCCGTATAGCCTTTATGATAGTCGTGAGCCACAACGTTCCCATCGAGGTCGATGATGTCAACTCCAGCGATGTCGAGGCGATGGCTGCCGCTGGTGTACTGGAAGGTGACGGTCTGCTTGCCGCTCTCCAAGAGGCCGAGATAGCCCTGCGTGCCGCAGACGGCGCTTGCAGCCAAGCCAAGACTGAGGATGCCCTGCGGCGTCTCTGAACCGGGCAGCCAGCTGAAGGTCGTGCCGGACCATCGGTCATAGACAAAAGGAGCTGCATTCATGGCTCCCACGATGCTGTTCTTGCCCATCGGAGTCTCAAGGCCGGCGAAGATTTTGTCGCTGGCTATAACGGCTCCCCGCGTGTTGCCGACGACGGCAGGAGCCTGCTCGCTGCTGCTGTTATCAACGGTGTAGTGCATGGGGATGACGGCATTCATGGCCACATCCCTCACGGCTGTCAGCTCCAGCTCGGTGCGCAGATAGTGGGAGCCGTCGCGCAGCACGGCCCGCCACGTCAGCGAGAGGTCGCCGTAGGTGTAGGTTGCCTTGATGCTCTTACCAGAGAGCTTCAGCGCCCCCTTCGCGGCGGAGGCGTCGGCTGAAAGCTCTTCTGCCTCAACGCCTTTCAAGGTCATAGCTGATGAAGCCACTTCTGTGCCGCTCCCAAGGCGGATGCTGAAGAGGTTGTCGCTTGGCTTCAACCCCATCGCCTCGCAGCCGCCAAAGGTCAGCCGGCCGTCGGCATGGGTGAACGAAACAGACAACAAGTCGTTGGCAAGTGTGTATGTGCCGTCAGCAACAGACGCTGTGGCTGCGCCTGCCTGCCGCTCTTGCGGAAAGATAACACTCTGAGGGAAGGTGTGCAGCGACAGTAAGAGGAACAGCAAAAGAACGGATGTCTGCTTCATGGTACTATAAAAAACAGCCACGAATCACACGAATCACACGAATAGACATCTGCAACTTACCTGGTCAGCGGAAGGATTCGTGTAATTCGTGCAATCCGTGGCTTATTGAACAAATTTGTATTCAGTCCCTATATAATTATATATAATGTACGCGCGTATTAGAGGTTAGCGTTATCGTCCTTCCAGTTTGCTACGGGAGGAATGATGCCGAGCTCGATGATTTCGTCGCGCATCTTCTGCAGGTGCTCGTAGGAAGCCTGGAGTGCTGCCATCTCTTCTGCGGTGCCTTCGGGAGCGGTGAAGTGAACGCCGTCCTTGTCAATAACGGTGGGCATTGCCATCATAACATTCTTATAGCCGCACTTGTCGCAGTTCACATAGCAACCAGCAGGCCACTTGAAGGGCTCGCCACCCATAGCACCCTCAATCATCTTGACAGCCTGATAAGCGGGGCTCTGGAATGAAGAACGGCCGCGCAGCTTGATGATGTTCGAGCCGCCCTGAGTGGTCATGTGCTTGATCTCAGCCCAACGCTCTGCAGAGAGAGGAAGCTCGCTGAGGGGCTTGCCGTCAATCTTTGCCTTAGAAGCGAAGACTGCCATCTGTTCGCCGTGACCGCCATAAGTGAAGGCATCCGTAACCTTGTCCTGCTGTACGCCGAACTCCTGAGCGAGTTGCTGCTGGAGGCGGGTTGAGTCGAGGGCGGCGAGGGAAGTGAGCTGGTTGGGCTTCAAACCAGAATGGATGAGAGCTGTGAGGGCTGTAACGTCGGCTGGGTTGAAGATAACGACCACGTGCTTCACATCGGGACAGTACTTCTTGATGTTCTCGCCGAACTCGGCTGCAATCTGGCAGTTGCCCTTCAGCAGGTCTTCGCGGGTCATACCCTCCTTACGGGGAGCGCCACCGCTGGAGATGATGTACTTAGCACCTGTGAAAGCCACAGCGGGGTCAACGGTGTAGGAGATGTTTGCGCCAGGGAAAGCACAGTGGCACATCTCGTCGTAAACGCCGTGCACGCCGGGTTCGTAGATGTCATACAGACAAATGTTTGGAGTGAGGCCGAGCATCAGCACGCTCTGCACCATGTTAGAGCCGATCATACCACCGGCGCCAACGATAACGAGTTTCTCGTCAGTCAGGAATTTCATGATTGTTTGTTATTTTAGATGTTATTACTTTGTTTCAGACTGCAAAGTTAGTGTTTTTTTCATAAGGTTCAAAGCTTTTTGCATAAAAAAACATTTTTGCAACGATACTTAGCCTTGAGAACCGTCTTGAAGCGAATGGTGGCAGGCCTGCACGAAGCAAACCTGCCACCATGTTTTCCGACTCGTCCTTCCTTCAGCTAGGGCAGGAAGAGAGATTCATTGCTTCCTTACGGTTGGACAGTCACCTGGCACTCGGCAAAGATGCTGCTGTCGTTTGTAAGGCGGCAAGTAATGGTGCAAGTGCCGGAACCAACGGCTGTCACTTCATAACCGCTGACTGTTGCCACACTCTCGTCGCTGCTTTCCAAGACAATGTCATCGTAATGGGCATAATTAGGAATGATTAATGGCGAGAGGTATGCACTTTCGCCTTCGTTGATTTCAAGTGTTGCAGGCAGCTCAAGGCGAAGGACTGGCCAGGTATAAGGTTCTTCCTGAACACGAACAGGACGAACGGTCATGCCTGTCGCACCACTCATACTATTATAGCCACAGTAGCCGGTATTGAAGTATATGCACCAAGCATAGCTATCCATGTCGAGGGTGCGACCCCAATAACCGCCCCTCTCGCCTTTACCGGTTATGGCCTCATCCCTGAACAAACCTGCGGCAGGCAGGAAGATGCTGTTGCCGTTCGACTTGCTTGTTATCTTCCAACCGTTGACGCCGTTCTGTGTCGTCCATTGCTTTGTAACATAGAGACCTTCTTCGTCAACCAGTTCCTGTATCTGTTCTCTGCAAGGCATCTGCCACAGCTCGCCCCAGTTGACGGTTGCGGCATCCTTATTGGCTGGCAGTTCTTCAACACCGGGATTGGTATATGTGGAGAGGGCGTAGTTTGTCTTTGGCGATGTCTCGCCCCAAGCGAAGTATGTGCCGTACTGTTCAGGACTCTCTGCGCCGATGTTCATCGTTGCCCAAAGCGTACCGCTTGGCAAGCCGAGGTCAACATAAGGATGAGGATCGATAACCGTTATCGTGAACTCTCCAGTTACGCCACTTCCGTCAGTTGCACGAACAATAATCGAGCAAACGCCAATGCCAACTGCCGTAACAAGACCATCGCTTGTAACAGTAGCCACAGCCTCGTCGCTGCTCTCCCAAGTTACGGCTCTGTTCTTTGCATATTCAGGATATACGGATGCTACTAGTTCCTCTGTTTCGCCTGGCGCAAGAATAACATCTTTATCGCCTGACGAAGAAACACCCTTCTCTACAATGATCTTTGTAACCTTCCAATCATCATAAGGATCGTCTTGATAGCGGACAGGACGAACAGACTTGCCCCAATAACGACCCACATAGGTCGTTTGTGCAGTTCCAAGAGATGTAGATGAAGGTGAGAAGTACATATCCTCCGAGTAAGTAGAGCTATATTTGAAGAGTGTACGTGACATATACCAGCCGAGGACACCTGCCTGCTGAAGTTCTGTGCCATCGTAATAGCCAGCAGCAGGGAAGAAGAGTGTGTTGCCGTTAGCCTTACTTGTCACTTTCAGTCCACTAATGCCTTTCTGCGTTGTATATTCTATTAAGGTATAAGCACCGCAGAGCAGCTCGTTCAACTGAGGGTAGCTCGGCGTTTGCCAGCCATTGCCCCAGTTTGCAGAAGCAGCATCATCCTCTGCCTCAAGCTCTGTAATGTTATCAACAGGACCATAGCCGCTATGTATGCAGTATTTGGTCAATGTGTCATAAGTTCCGTTGCAATACTTGTAAGTCGCCCAGCTGTATTCATCCTTTGGTTCTGTCTCGCCCCATGCATAGTGTGCGCCGTTCTCTTCAGGATTATCTGCGCCGACATTATGGTCAGCCCAAAGCGTGCCTGAAGGCAAGCCCATATCTACGAAATCGTAGTCGCCCACTTCAAGCTCCTCGAAGCTGATGCTGTCAACTCTCGCCAAACTGTACCTTACCTTGTGATTGTCCGAAAGGTGAATCACCACTCTCTGTGCCAAAGCACTCTGCACGCCTGCCACCATCAGCAGCAAGGCTGCAATAAACGTTCTAGCTTTCATCTTATTATTATATTAATGTATAATGTTCCCGTGTGTCGTTCATCTATTTCCTGTTTAGTATGCAACGCCTTCACCTATGAAGACTTTAAGCATTTTGCACAAGATTTCACACGTCTCCAGTCACCTTGAATTTTCCCACCGGTGGGAAATTATTTTCCAACGTGTGGGAAAATCCCACTTCTCCTGACATCTATTTTTTGTTGACTCATTGAGCGTTCTGCAAAGCCGCATGACATGTGTCATTTAATCATCACTTTCTTGCCATTGACGATGTTGATACCCTTCTGCATCTTCTCGAGACGCTGACCCGCGAGATTGTAGATGCCAGGTTGTTCATCATCTTGAGCTGCCGGGAGTGAACTTACGCCATCAATAACATCTGCCTTGGAAAGAATCATCGGCAAATCGCTAACGCTTAAGCCTGTATTCTTCAACGAGAGATATGCTTTGCCAAGTTTACCATAGCGACTGGGTTCTGTCACCTTGATAAACAGGGGATCGTCGGCAGCCTCATCCAGTTCATAAGTATAAGGGTCTTCATCCGTTCCATAATTTACTTTAAATGGTTCGCACGTAGCATCGTCACCAAAAGTAAGACTGGTTGGAAGGAGAAGATTGCTGCCAGCAATATAGTTGTCAAGGGGAACACGTGAAAGCTTATAGACCTTCCCTGGTTCCAGCTCAGCCAGCAAGCCTATTCTTGATGACAATGCTGCACCCATAACCGGATTGATTTCCTGAATGTCCAACTTACCATAGGTGCCAAAGGATTCTACATTGGAAGACTTTACCTCATAGAGCCGCCCACCTTCGCTCAGGATGTTGGCAAAACTCAAGCTTGGGTTGGCAACCAAACCGCCATTGCCATCCCAGAAATCAACCTGAGAGAGTGTTGTCCACCGGCCTGCACTGCGGACGAAAGGCAGCAGCTGCAGTTCATCCGCCCTGCGATTGTCCTGCAAAAGGGTAAAGCGAGTATCAAAGTACTCACCGAGGTCAACATAACAACGGAAGTTGCTGCTCATATCACTATAGGGCATGTAGCTGCTATAAGTCATGTCTGTGCTCAGCAAGGTCAGACTGTTGAGATTGCTGTCCTGCCCAAAGGCTTCAGTTCCGATGCTCTTCAATGTTTCGGAAAGGGTAATGTCTCCTGCCAATCCGCTATAGAAGAAAGCATAGTTGCCGATACGCTCCAACTGGCACTTACTGTCTGAGAAAGGGAACGACGTAAGTTGCAACGCACCTAAGAAAGCACCATCGGGGATAGTTCTCAGGGTGTCTAGAAGGGTCACACCATTCAAGTTCGTGCAATTGTTGAAAGCATATGACTGGATATCAGTTGACTTGTAACCGCGACCGAACATCGTATCCTGGAACTGATAACCGAAGTACACCCATGTGAGGTTCTGCTGTTCCGGACCATAAACAAAGGTACATTCGCCCGGTTCTCCATCGGGATGTCCGGTGTAGTAGTCGGACGGCTTAGTCACATTGTAGTAACCGTACCTGCCCTCTGTACCATCGTAGCTCCACTTGATATCGTATGCGCCACGAGCCACCGTGCCATGCTGCTTGTACCAGTTGGACGATGTATTGTAGGAGGTATAAAGGTTGTAAGGTATGTAAGTCTTCAGGTTCGTAAGGTTAGGCAGCTGGTTTTTGATGTTCACGTCGGATACATTACAAGGCGTCTGCACATTGAGGAAGAGTTTCAAGAGCCCTGTTGCTCCGATGAGAGCACTACCATCAAAGCCTCCCACGGAACTGGGGACAAGCACAGAAGTCGTATGATTTGAAAATGCTTCCGGTCCTACACTTAAGACACCATAAGGAAGCGTGATGTCGGAGAGCTTGGTATATTTGAAGCAGCCTTTGGGAATAGTTTCCACGCGCGACGGGACGGTTAACTTCGTCAGGTTTGTGCACTCAGCAAACGTGTAGCCATTCTTCTCGTTGTTGCCATACACATAGTCTGTCGTGCCTTTAAACTGAGTAATGCTCTCCGGCAATTTAATCTCCTGAACAGTCGTGTTGCCATAGAAAGCTTGGCAGCCAAGCGTCGTCACATCCCGAGGCTTACCATTATTATATATATGTATTCTTTCAGGCACATTGATGAATGAGTTGGTAGGACGTATTACGACTCCATTCCTTACGCCATAGACGACCTCAACCTCATCGCCATTCACCGTGTAAGGCAGAGCGGGATGTCCGCTCGCATTGTCAACAAAGTCGTAAGCACCAGGCTGAATATCGAGGTTTTTCCAGAAGTTATATTGTTTCCAGTCCTTAGGGCCGCCCAGATAGTCGGCAAAGTTATTCCTGACATAAAGCTTGCAAGTTGTTGGAACGTCTTCCAGGAACTTAAGATTAATCTCGAATGGGAGCGTGTTGATGGACAGGTACTTCAGCGATTTGCATCCCATGAACACTTCTCCTCCATTCTGTAACTCAGCGTGATCTGCTCCCCAACTGTATTTGTCAGTACCTATGCTACTAGGAATCTTCACACTCTCAATAGAAGAATTGGCAAAAGCATGACCGCCGATTGATATCAGACCATAAGGAAGGTCCACGTCGATTACATTACGATTCCCGCGGAATGCAGATGGGGCAATATTCTTTATTTTGGGGTCATCATTGCCGAAAAAGGTTTTAGAGGTGTTTTGAGGTACACAGACAAGTGTCTCATAGTCCTTGCTGTATAGCCATCCATACTGGGCTGTAAAGTTCTTGTTAGAGCTATTTACATAGAACTTCTCCAAGGCCGAGCCAGAAAATGCTTCCGGTTCAATAATCTCGGTAGAGGCTGGAATAGTTATTGTCTTGATGTTTGTGCCGTAGAAAACACCTTTTTCTATCTTCTTCACCTTGTCGAGCGTTACTGAAGTAAGATTTGAACAATCATTTAAAGCAAACCACTCAATGGTGGCAGGAGCACTTATGTTGACGGTAGTCAGATTATGACATTCGGAGAAACTATATGAGCCTATTTTCACAAATTCGTCAGAGGTGATATTGACGCTCTTCAAACTGGAATTTCCAAAGCAGGCATCGTCTGCCACCTTGTCAGGCCAGAACCAATACCGCGCAGAATAACGGCTGTCATGCACACCGCCTGTAATATTGAGGGCTGTCGTTCCTGCCTCCAATCCGACAAGTGAGGCATTCAGTGAATATCCGACTTCACCATAGACAACATAGCAATGCCCATCGGCTTTCATGTCGCATGCATTCGACGGGTCAACTTTGAAGGTGACATTCTTCAGGTTTAAGAAACCTTTATTGTTGGAAAAATTTTCTTTGTAATGTTTAGTAGGGAATTTTACTATTATGGGATTTGTCGTGGTAGTATTGAAAGCATTCTCGTCGATAGATGGATACATAAAAGCACAATTCAGCACCAGTCCGCTTTCATCTGGTGTAATGTTGACTGAATTTACGCCAATTTTGGCTATGGTGCTAGGGAAAGAGATGACACTCAATTTACTGTTCTGAAAAGCAGCATTGCCAATCTCCGTCACACCCCAAGGTATTGTCAGATACTTCAAATTTTTGTTTCCCGCAAGTGCCCTTGGACCGATTTTAGTAATTTGTGGCAAGTCATCGACCGAAAGTGCATTGACGTGGGCTTGATCGTTTATGCTGCTATGCCATGCTCTGGGCACCATAACCAGTGTCTTCTGGTCCTTGCTGAAAAGCATACCGTTATAGGAACTGTAAGTTTCGTTGTTGCTGTTTACTGTTATGGTACCAAGAGTGTTGACATTCTCGAAAGCCATCGGGTCGCAAGAAATTAGCGTTGAGGGGAAATCGACTGTTGTCACCGCCGTCTTGGCAAAAGCGCCGTTCCCCAGTGTTGTTACTCCTTCATTCAAATTAATAACAACAATCGAAGTACAACCTCTGAAAGCACTTACCGACACCTCTTCGCAATAGATAGCTACACGCTGTAGCGTGGTGTTGTTTAAGAAGGCATTGGTGGCAATCCTCTTTACAATGTAGTTAGTAGAGCCGTTGCTAACCATAGCCGGTACAGTGATAGAGGTAGCGGCAGAGGCTGAAGCAGCCAAGCCATCGCAATAGACCAGGTTGCCTTCATAGTTGACATACTTCAAGCCACTTGCCACAAATGAAGTCTGAG
Organism: uncultured Prevotellaceae bacterium; assembly: GCA_900320565.1. Classification (GTDB taxonomy): domain Bacteria; phylum Bacteroidota; class Bacteroidia; order Bacteroidales; family Bacteroidaceae; genus Physcousia. The sequence continues at coordinate 189 of ONSR01000060.1, read as the reverse complement.
CATTAATACTTAGTGCAAAAAGCACCATAATTAGAGAATTGACTAATCTTTTCATTACTATATATGTTTATTTGTTTTTCTATATTTTATCTTCGATATCTTTTTATGGTCTGGTAATATGTTTTCCTGCATATCAGCAGGCATTTTATTATTTATTACTCCACAAAGTTACATTTATTTACGGTTATT
>ONSR01000006.1:44738-45372 GCA_900320565.1 uncultured Prevotellaceae bacterium | reverse complement strand
ACTTTCTCCCTTCGTTTTACCATAAAAAGCTATTCCTGTCCACATGTCCACTTGTCCACTTTCTCACTTTCTCGGTAAAACGTATGGGAGTATTGAAAAATATTTGCTACCTTTACACCCGAAAACACATATATTTCAGTATGAAGCGCGAAGTCTATGTCAGCCAGAAGCCCTTTGCGGGAGAGAAAAAGCCGTCGATGCTGCGGCGCTGCGTGGGGCACGGCTACGGCGAGCGTATGATGTATATGGTGACAATGGTGACGGAAGGGCGCCGTCCGCTCTTTTGCAACGTACTGGCAAGCGTTCTGTGTATCGACATAGCGTACGAAGCTCTTCCTGCCGCAATGTGGACAGATAGTCTTCTGCTGACGACGTCCAGTCACTCTGGGCGTCTGAAGTTTGTATCTATAATCTATAGTCATAATAGTCTTTTTTTACAATGATTAATGTGCATGAGTATAACGTCGCAGCGGGCAAAGAAGCCAACGCCAGGCGTTGCTTGCGATTTTAGGAAATTCTAGGATTTCCTAGGTTTCCTCAGGTTTTCCTAGGATCTCCTACTCAGTTCCTCTATCTTTTTCCTTAGTGCTTCGTTCTCGGCTTTCAGCTGCTTGTGTTTGGCGTGGGCTTTTTT
>ONSR01000006.1:0-44721 GCA_900320565.1 uncultured Prevotellaceae bacterium | reverse complement strand
TTTTCGCTCGGAAATGAAAAGAAAAACAAGCTTTTCTTTTGTATTTCGCTCGCTTATCTTTCATTTTGATTTTATTAATTTTGAATTTTGAATTAAAAGTCGTACTTTTGCAAAGCAAAACTACACTTCTATGCCACTTAGACTACCAGACAGCCTGCCCGCAATAGAGTTCCTCAGGAAAGAGAACATCTTCGTGCTGGGCGACAAACGTGCGAACGCGCAGGACATACGACCCCTCCGCATCGCCATACTCAACCTCATGCCCCTCAAAATCACGACGGAGACGGACCTCATCCGACTCCTCTCGAACACACCGCTGCAACTCGAGATTCACCTCATGAAGGTCAAGGCGCACACCAGCAAAAACACGCCTATCGAACACATGCGGGCCTTCTATCGTGACTTCGAGGAGATGCGCCACGAGAAGTTCGACGGCTTCATCATCACAGGAGCACCCGTCGAACACCTCGACTTCGAGGAGGTGAACTATTGGGACGAGCTGTGCGACATCTTCGCGTGGGCACGCACGCACGTTACCTCTACTTTATACATCTGCTGGGCTGCTCAGGCGGGGCTCTACTACTATTACGGCATACCGAAGTACCCGCTGCCGGAGAAGAAGTTCGGCATCTTCCCGCAAGTGCCGCTCATGCCGCGAATGCCCATCTTCAGAGGCTTCGACGACGTCTTCTATATGCCTCACAGCCGCCATACGGAAATCCGAAAGGAAGACATCCTCAGGGTGCCCGAACTCACCATCATTGCCGAGGGGAAGGAGAGCGGCGTCTCGATGGTGATGGCGCGCGAGGGACGAGAAATCTTCATTACGGGGCACTCGGAATACTCGCCCATGACGCTCGATACAGAGTACAAGCGCGACCTCGGCAAAGGACTCCCCATCCAGAAGCCCTACAACTACTATCGCGACGACGACCCCGAGAAGGAACCGCTCGTCACTTGGCGAGGCCACGGCAACCTGCTCTTCCAGAACTGGCTCAACTACTACGTCTATCAGGAAACGCCATACGATATTGATGAGATACACTGAAAAGACCCTCACTAACTCCCCCTTAAAGGGGGAGGAGCCAGGCGAGTTTTCCGCGAAGGAAGCCTCCCCTTTAAGGGGAGGTTTGGTAGGGTCTGGGCTCCTCGAACTCCTCTCCCCTGCCCGCAACTTGGAGTGCGGCATCGCTGCCGTAGATCATGGTGCAGATGCTGTCTATATCGGGGCTCCACGCTTCGGAGCAAGGGCTGCTGCGGGCAATTCCGTCGAGGATATTCAGAGGCTTTGTGACTACGCTCATCAGTTTGGCGTCAAGATTTACGCCACGCTCAACACCCTGCTTCGCCCCGAAGAACTGGAGCCGGCGCGCCTTATAGCGTGGGACCTCTATCACGCTGGAGTGGATGCTTTCATCACGCAAGATGAAGCCCTCCTCAGGTTGGCGCTTCCACCCGTTCCGCTTCACGCAAGCACGCAGATGGACAATCGCACGAAGGAGGATGTTGCTCGACTTAAGAAGTTAGGATTCAATCAGGTAGTCCTCGCCCGTGAACTTTCACTTGAACAGATTAAGGAGATTCACAAAGCCGTTCCAGACGTGACGCTCGAAGCCTTCGTTCACGGTGCACTTTGCGTCTCGTATAGCGGCAGATGCTATGCTTCGGAGTATTGTTTCAATCGTTCTGCAAACCGCGGCGAGTGTGCCCAATTCTGCCGCCTCCCATTCACCCTCGAAGACGCAAACGGCAACGCGCTCATCAAGGACAAATACCTCCTCTCGCTCAAGGACATGAACCGACAGAAGTACCTCGAGCAGATGATGGACGCAGGCGTGAGGAGCTTCAAAATCGAAGGCCGACTGAAGGACATCGCCTACGTCAAGAACGTGACGGCAGCCTATCGCGAGGCCCTCGACGACATATTGAAGCGCCGTCCTGAATTCGCGCGTTCTTCCTATGGCACAAGCACTTACACCTTCCAGCCCGACCTCTCGCGCAGCTTCTCTCGCGGCTACACAGACTACTTCCTCTTTGGCCGCACAAACGACCTCGCCTCACCCGACACGCCCAAAAGCCGAGGCCGCGAAGTGGGGCACGTGAAGGAAGTGAGATGGAAGAAAGAAGACGGAAGAGGTTGCGTAATCGTCTCATCTACAGAGACTTTCAACAATGGCGACGGACTTTGCTTCCTCGACGAAGAAGGCAAGCTGCAAGGCTTCCGCGTGAATCGAGCAGAAGGGAATCACCTGTATTTAAATTCAAATTTAATAAATTCAAATTTCAAAATCAGGAAGGGCAACAGGCTTTGGCGTAGCTTCGACAAAGGTTGGGAAGACATGATGAGCGGCAAAACGACTGAGCGTCGCATCTCAGCACAATTCCTGCTCGAAGAGACTGAGCAGGGTTTCCGCCTCACTTTCACGGCAGAAGACGGCACAAACAGAAGCGAGGAGTTCGTCCAGGAACATCAACTCGCCAGAACCGACCAAACAACCTCAATCAAAGAAGTCCTCAGCAAACTTGGTGACACTCCATACATTTGTCAAGATGTAGAAATACGCTTCTCACAACCTTGGTTCATCCCGAGAAGCATACTGGCAGAGTGGCGAAGAAAAATCATTGACCATTCACCATTGACCATTGACCGTTTGGCTACGCCAGAAACTACATTAAATGATAATAGCCAATGCCCTCCAGTTAATTCCGTAATGTTCAATGGTCCTTCCGCGACTGCAATCGCGCCTTGGCGCAAGAGCGTCCAAGAATGTTCAATGGTCAATAACCCCTTAATGCTCTGCCGCTTCTGCCTTCGCCACGCTTGGGGACAGTGCAAGAAGGAGAAGACCTCCCAACCCCCTTTAGGGGGAGAAATCATAAGGTGGCAAGACCCGCTCTATCTCGTCTTGGGTGATGGGCGTCGGTTCCGCCTCGAGTTCGACTGCAAACGATGTGAAATGAAACTCCTCGTCCCAGATAAGGCATAATTCGAAATGCGTAGATGCAACATTCATAAAGCCTCCCTTTGGGGAGGTTTGGTGGGAGCCATCTTTCTCCTCTCCTCTTGCTATTACAGCCAAGAAGATGCGACGCTTTATGAGGTGGGAGATAACTTCGTGCTCTCTGCCGACAGCCTTCATCTGCAAAGCAGCCAACCCCTTCACAACCTCCCGATAGATACCGCTTGCGAGCAGCTGAGCGTCTATCGCAACAACCAACTCGTTGTAGCTGAGACACTTGTCATTCCCGAAGACTCTGTTGACAGTGTGTGGGTGAAGTTGGCTCGCGACCAGTTCACGATGGGCTGGGTGCATCAGCACGACTTCGTCGAGAGTGTGGTGCCAGACGACCCCATTTCGCAGTTCATCTACCTCTTCAGCATCCGCCATCTTGGACTTTTCGGCATCCTCTTCGCCATTTCTTTGGCGGCATTGCTTTACCAAGTATATAGTCGAAAGAAGCCTCACGTCTTCTTCCTTCGCGACATCCTATCTCCCTACCCCACTTACCTACTCATCACGCTTACCGCCTCTGCCCTGCTCTATGCAGGCATTCAGCATTACGTGCCCGAAACGTGGGTGCTCTACTACTATCATCCCACGCTCAATCCCTTCGGCCTTCCGCTTATCCTGAGCCTTTTCCTGTGCTCGGTTTGGGTGCTTTTGGTACTCACGCTTGCCACGATAGAAGAGGTCTATCGCCTGCTTCCTGCAGGAGAAGCCCTACTCTATCTTGTTTCCCTGCTCGGGTGTTGCATCCTCTGCTATTTGCTCTTCACGCTTGCCGCATTAAGTCCGGGCATCAGCTACATACTCTTCGCACTCTTCATTTTCATCTTGCTCATACGCTATTTCCGCAATACCAGACCACGATTCTTCTGCGGTTCCTGCGGAAAAAGACTCAAAGAGTTGGGGAAATGCCCCTATTGCGGAGCAAATAACGAATAAATCCGCGCAAATCCTTTGCTTTGTATCAAAAAAATACTAACTTTGCGACAAAAAGTTAGTATTATGAAACTATTCAAACACCTTTTTACTTTTGCTTTAATTGCAACCTCAATCTGTGCGCAAGCCATCGAATCAGGACAAACCGTCCGTCTCGTTAATAACGGATTGTCTGTCTTCGTCAAGAACTCATTGCTCGACGAGAACAAGCCTGCCGTGCTTTGGACCGAGACCAACGTTAATGCACAGCGCTGGACCGTTTCCTCAAAAAGCAACGGCACCTTCTACCTCCAAAACGACTACACAAACTTCTATTTGGGAGGACTTACGTCAGGAAGCGGAAGCAGAGTCGGTCAAATCTCAAAATCGAGTGCAGGCAGTAAGGGCTCTTGGGATTTCGTCCCCGTAGAAGGTACGACAGACCAATACATCATCTATCAAGGCACAACAAAGAAATATGCCCTTGCCGTCCCAGAATCGCCCGTCGAAGGCGACACACTACTCATCGTCAACACCTCTACCGGCACCCCGATTGACCAGGCTCGCATAACATGGACCGTGGAAGTCGTGGAACCCATGGCGAAAGAGTTCACGAAGGATAAGCGCGACGACATGATGGAGAAATGGAAAGCACGTTGCTACAAGAAAGCAAGCACGGGCTGGGTCATCGGAAACGGTGGCTGGTGGGGCGACGCTGAGATGTTCGAGATTGTGCTCGACGCACTTGAAACAACAGGCGACCAACAATACGCCACTATGTTCGAGAACCTATACACGAACTTCATCGCCCGAAACAAAGAAACATGGTATCAGCAAGGCGTGAGCGGCTACAACGAGTATAACGACGATATCGCCTGGATGTGTATCGCCTGCGTCAGAGCATACTTGTTAACAGGACAAACGAAGTATCGCACGACAGCCAAGAAGAACTTCGACGGCATGTTTGCACGTGCCGACTGTTACGGCAATGACCTCCTGCAATGGAAGCACAGTTCAACGAGCAAAGGCACCAACTCCTGCATCAACGGACCTGCTGCCGTATGTGCATGCTACCTCGCCATCGCTCAAGCAGATACGAGCTACTATCAGAAGGCTCGCAAGACGTATATGGCAGAGCGTCGCACCCTCTTCGAGATGTCAGGCGGCAAACCTACAGGTGCCGTTTGGGACAGCTACGACCAAGCTTCGGGCAACTACAACAAATGGTGCTCAACCTATAATCAGGGTACAAACCTCGGTGCTGCCATCATGCTCTACAATCACTACGGAGAGCAAATGTTCAAGGACGATGCTGATGCCATCATCAAATGGTCCGAATCGCACATGGCGAACTCGCAAGGCATAATTAATGCTTGCCAAACGGTAAGCGGAGACCTTTGCGGATTCAAAGGCATCATGCTTCGATACCTGCGAATGTATGCGGAATCCTTTAATGTACCCTCACACTATGCATGGATAGCAAAGAATGCCTATCATGCCTGGAACAATCGTAACTCTGCCGGCATCACCTCATCAGCATGGCTTACAAAAGCGGAAGAGGACTTCAGGCACAAAGAAGGAGACAGCTACAAGAATTTTGGCAACGAAGGTAACATGACTTGCGTCTCGGCAGCCTTCAATTGCCACCTCGGTGTCGTCGATTATCACGACGCTTATGCAAAGAACGAGGCAGAAGACTTCAACTACATCCGTAACACTCCTGTCACCTACGAAGGCAATGCCGATGAAGATAATGGCGGAATGGTGGGCCCCATGAAGAGCAGCAACTACATCGGTTATCGTCGTGTTGACTTTGGTGACAAATCCGCATCGCACATCGACCTGCGACTCAACCTCTCCCTCAACACAACAACCGTCAATGTTTATCTCGACCAACCGAATGCCACGAAAGGCATCCTGCTGTGCTCCGTGAAGGGCAGCGAAATGCCTGCGCTCAAGACATGGGCTACGGTTCAAAGACTGATTAACCAACCCGTGACAGGCGTCCACGACCTCTACTTCGTTGCATCTGGTACAGGAACCAGCATAAACTGGTGGCAGTTCCAAAGCTTGAACGACATCTTCGCAGACCTCACAAACGGAAACGGAACACTCTCCACATCCTTCGACGCGACCAATCCTGACGCACTCATCGACGATGACATCACGACTGCGTGCAACACCTCCATCCAGCAAGGCGCAGACACTTGGATAGAATACACAACTTCCTCGCCCACAAGCATCTACGGCTATCAATTCTATTCCGGAAACGATAAAGATGGACACCCGACAGGATGGGCTTTGCTGGCATCTAACGATGGCGAGGCATGGGATACACTTCATACCGTCTCCGATGCTGGCATCAGCGTTCAAGGACAATGCTTCAGAACAGATATAGAGGCGCCAGACGACTACACTCACTATCGTTTGCTCTTCAAGATGGGCGCGTCACAGACGAAACTCTCCGTCTCGGAATGGCAATTGATGGGCAGAAATATCGAAGAAAACGACCTGACGGCTGATGGTGGAAGCATCTCGGAAGGTGCTGAAGCACTCGTGGACCACGTTGGCTCTACCCTTACCGCCACACCAATCAAGGCTGTTTATCATTCAAACGGCAATTACACACTTTCAGCTTACAGTATTACCATTGAAGAGTTAGAACATGCTCCAACAGCTTGGAAACTCGAAGGCTCCACTAACGGCACGTCATGGAAACTTATCGACCAGCAGACCGATGCAGTCTTCCCGTACAACGGCTGCACAAATGTCTATCGCATCAATCCTGAAACTCCATACATCTATTACCGCCTGACTGTTAACGGAGAAGAAGTTCAACTGGCACAATGGCAACTCTTCGGTAAGCCTGACTACGGAACCTACTATGCTGATGTCACAAACATAGCAACACTCACAGCAAGCGACGGAAGCGACACAGCCGCACTTGTTGATGATGATGCAACAACTTGCTCTACCATTACGGGCAGCGACAAATACTTTGAAATCCTTGTTCCAATTCCCGTCAAGCCACTTGGATACTCCATCATCAATACCAACAATGCAGAGCTCGACCCCAAGACCATCACGCTGTTCGGCTACGACGACAACGGAACGCAAACCCAAATCAGCAACAAAATACTGACCTTCCCCGCTCGAGGCTATCGTCTGACGTACACAGCTTCCTCCACCAAGCTGTTCAAACGCTTCAGGGTTCAAGTTACTGGAGACGCTTCAAGCGTTAGCCTTGCAGACTTCGAGTTCTACGGAGCAGCTGTTGCCGAGGCCGACGCCCCCAGCCTTCACATGCCAGCTATAGTTGACGCATCTCAAACAGGGCTCTCAAACACGCAACTTATCGGATGCGTTTATGACTGCAATCGCACCTCACTGTATCGCGCAAACTTTACCGACCCAGTAAACATTATATATACGTACGACGAACCCGTCAGCATCACCGCATATAGCATCACAGCCAGCAAAGATGAAGTGACGCGCGACCCGGCATCGTGGACGCTCGAAGGAAGTAACACGGGAAGAGAATGGACGACGCTCGACAGCCAAACCGACCAGACATTCTCAAATCGATACGCCACACAGTTCTACTTAACCGAAACAGACGAAGCCTTCAGCTACTACCGTCTCACAATCACCAACGTGAACGGAGGCAACCAATTGCAAATAGCTGAGCTGCAACTCCTCTCCGTCGAAGCGGTTGACCCAACAGGAATAAATTCAATCGCCAACAAGCAACAGACGACAGACTGTATGTATAACCTTGCAGGCCAACGCCTCAGCAAGTTGCAGAAAGGCATAAACATCGTGAGCGGCAGAAAGATATTGATTAAATAATAGCAGACTAACCATGAACAGAACAATGAAAAAGACACTACTGATGGCTGCATTGCTCATCGGCATTTGCAGTTGCGAGAACAAACAGCCGAAAGAGACTGCCAAAGTCGTAACAGATAAGCAGGCAACCGAAACACCTGCAAAGGACATCTTCTTCTACACCATGAAGCATCGTGCCGACAAGTATGTGCCCACAGAAGAAAAGATGGGCTTCGGCTCGACCATTCAAAGCATCAACGACAGCGAGTTCGCGGGCAACAAGAGCATCAAGGAAGTCTGGATTGCTCCGCAGATTCAGCACATCGTCAACAAGGCATTCTATGGCTGCACATCACTCGAAAAGGTACACTTCCAGGGCGAAATTCCCGTCATCAACGACCAGGCATTCGAGGGGTGCACTGCCCTGAAGAACCTCCGCGTAGATGCCTATACGATTGGAGTTGACGCCTTCAAGGACTGCTCATCACTCGAGACAGCGCGCTTCGGCGAACACATTTGGTGGCTTCGCGTAGGAGCCTTCGAGAACTGCAAGAAACTCAAGAGCGTACTGATGGGTATCGCGATGAAGAAGATTGACGACGGAGTTTTTACAGGCTGCACCGGACTCGAGGAGTTCTCAGTGCCAAACGACTTCAAGAACCGCATGTTCGGCCTTGTTTCCGAATCAGCAGCGAAATGGAAGAAAGTCTATCTGCTCAGTACAGAATACTATCCTCTTCCAAAGAACTGCACACCCAACAAAGGTTGTACACTCTACGTGCCTGACGCCTTCCTTGCTCAGTTCCAAGCCGATGCAGAATGGCAAAAGTTCGGCAGCATCCAACCCCTCAGCAAGAGCAACTACTTTACCGCAGAAGGCTTCTGGAAGTAATTCCTCAAACGCCACATGTGTAGTTTGAAAACATAACGTGCCTAATTGGCAAACTTAACGTGCCTAATTTACAAATTAAGCGTGCTTAGTTGAAGAACTAGGCACGCTTAGTTTTTACTTTACCTTTGGAACTCTTAGCAGAGGGCTTGGGTGTCGAGGGCTATCATGAGTTCCTCGTCCGTGGGGATGCAGCAAACTGTCACCTGACTATCGTCGGCACTCAGGATGGCTTCCGTAGCACGGCAACTGCGATTCTTTGTCACGTCCATCTTGACGCCCATGTACTCGAGGCCATTCGTCGCTCCTTCGCGAACTTCCCATTGGTTCTCGCCTGCACCGCCAGTAAAGAGGATGATATCAACACCACCCATCGCTGCAGCGTATGCGCCGATATACTTCTTGATGCGATAGGTGTACATCTCTTTTGCCAGACGAGCTTTGTCGTTGCCAGCAGCAATGCCTGCCAGAATGTCGCGGAAGTCGCTACTTCCTTCGCTCACACCTGCAAGGCCTGACTTCTTGTTCAGCAGGTCGCTGATGCCCTTCGTGTCGAGGTTGAACTTGTCCATCAGATAGGTGACAGCTCCAGCATCAATGTCGCCAGTACGAGTGCCCATCATCAAGCCTTCGAGAGGCGTCAAGCCCATCGAAGTATCGACGCACTTGCCGTACTTCACGGCAGCAATCGAGGCGCCGTTACCGATGTGGCAGGTGATGATTCGCTTCTCCTCGGGTTTGCAGCTAAGGAACTCACAGACACGCTGACTCACGTAGCGATGGCTCGTTCCATGGAAGCCGTAACGACGTACGCCATACTCCTTGTAGAGGTTGTAAGGAAGTGCATACATATAAGCGTAATCGGGCATCGTCTGGTGGAAAGCGGTATCGAACACGCCAACCTGCGGAATGTTTGGCAGAAGTGCTGTGACGGCATTTACGCCCTTGATGTTGGCAGGATTATGAAGAGGCGCAAGGTCGTTACATTCAGCGAAAGCCTTCATCACTTCAGGTGTCAGGCGAACCGATTTGTTGAACTTCTCTCCGCCATGCACCATGCGATGACCTACTGCATCAAGCTCCTCGAGGCTCTTCAGAACGGCATACTCGCCACTTGTCAGCACCTCGAAGATGTACTGCACACCAGCGGTATGCTCCTTGATGGGATGTTCCATCTTGTGCTTCTCGCCATTCAGCTTGACGGTTATAAACGAATCGGGCAGACCAATCTTCTCAATACCGCCACTCGTGATGACGGACTGGTCGTCCATGTTGTAAAGTGCATATTTTATTGAACTGCTGCCGCAGTTGAGAACTAATATCTTCATATTTTAAGTGAAAAGTGAACTACTTCGCATCCATTGCTTGGCAAGCAGTGATTGCAATCATCTTATATATATCATCTACTGAACAGCCGCGGCTAAGGTCGTTTACAGGACGAGCGATGCCCTGCAGGATGGGACCGATGGCTTCGGCTCCAGCAAGGCGCTGAATGAGTTTGTAGCCGATGTTGCCTACCTCCAAGCAGGGCGCTACAAGCACATTCGCTTTGCCTGCAATATGACTGCCAGGAGCTTTCTTCTCTCCTACGCTTGGCACGAGAGCTGCATCTGCCTGCAGTTCACCATCGATTTGAAGCGTGGGATCCATCTCTTGGGCCTTCTTCGTGGCTTCAACAACTTTGTCCACAACTTCGTGACTTGCGCTTCCTTTCGTGCTGAAGCTGAGCATAGCTACGCGAGGCTCCTTGAAGCCTGCCACGCTTCGGGCAGTCTGAGCCGTGCAAACAGCAATCTGAGCAAGCTGATTAGCATCGGGCATTGGCGTTACTGCAACGTCGCCCATCACCAGAACACCATTCTCGCCATATTGCTTGGCTGGGGTAATCATCAGCATAGCACCACTCACGCAACTCACGCCAGGAGCGCATTTGATGATTTGCAGAGCAGGACGAAGGGTGTCGCCAGTCGTGGAGAGTGCACCCGAAATCTGTCCGTCGGCATCACCGTTCTTGATGATGAGGCAGCCATAGTAGAGAGGATCTTTCACTTTCTTGCGAGCCTCTTCCTCTGTCACGCCTTTGTTCTTCCTGAGGTTGTAGAAGAGCTGGACGTAAGTCTCTGTCTTTTCGTTTGTTTCGGGGTCGATGATTGTGGCTTTGTCAATGTGTTTAAGCCCAAGCTTGTCAGCAAGCGCAAAGATTTCACTTGGTTTGCCAATCAGGATGATGTCTGCCAAGTCGTCGGCCAAGGCTTTGTCCGCAGCCGTTAGCGTTCGCTCCTCCAAGCTCTCGGGCAGCACGATGCGCTGCTTGCAGGACCTGGCTCGAGCGATGATTTGTTCCATTAATTCCATAGTGATATTATTTCTGAGTGTTTTAAGTAATCTGAGTTGTTTAGAACTTGCCCTTCATCAAAACCGTCTCCAGTTCCTCTGCAGAGAGGTGAGAGCGCAACATATCGTTATAAGCTGCTGTGATGTTGCCTGTCTCTTCACTCACCACGATTGCCAAGGCATCTGTCTCTTTGCTGATACCTTTTGCTGCACGATGTCGAAGGCCGAACTCTTTGGGGATGTCGAGGTCGTGACTGATAGGCAAGATGCAGGAAGCAGCTGTGATACGTCCTTTTGCAATAATCATGGCGCCATCATGGAGCGGGCTGTTCTTGAAGAAGATGTTCTCGATGAGTCGTTGTGTTATCTTAGCGTCAACCTCTTCGCCAGTTCGCATGAACTCGCCCAGCGGAAGGTCGTTCTGCAGCACGATGAGGGCTCCGACGTGTTGCTTGCTCATGTTCATGCAAGCCATCACGATGGGAAAGATTGTCTCGCGTTCGTTGCGGAACTCGCCGACATTCTTGCGCTTGTCGAGCCTGAAGAAGCGCAGGAAACGATGAGCACGATTGCGGGCCCCAATATTGTAGAAGAAGCGACGTATGTCCTCTTGGAATAGTATGATGATGGCAAGGGCGCCAACGCTCACAAGCTGATCAAGTATGCCTCCTAAGAGCTTCATTTCCATCACCTTGCTGATGATAATCCAGAAGCTGATGAAGAGCAGAATGCCATAGAAGATGTTGACGGAGCGCGATTGCTTCATCAGTTTGTAGCAATAGAAGAGCACTATCGCTACGAGGAAGATGTCAATTATGTCTTTGAAACTTATGTTAGGCATTCGCTCAATTCGTTAATGATCTTAATACATTCCATTGCTTCCTTCACTTCGTGGGCTCGAAGGATGTGAGCACCCTTCTGCAGAGCCACAGTATGCAGGACTGTTGTTCCGTTGGAGGCTTCTTGTGGAGTTGTTCCCAACAGCTTGTATATCATGCTCTTGTGACTTATGCCAACGAGCAAAGGGCAATCGAGTTCGTGCAAGACGTCGAGGTTCTGCATCAAGATGTAGTTCTGTTCGAGTGTCTTGTTGAAGCCGAAACCTGGGTCGAGAATGATGTCGCACACACCCAACTCGTGAAGCGCCTCTACTTTGCTGCCCATCTCTTGCAGGAACTCAGAGAGAAAAGCCTCTTCCTTCTCTTGGGGAAGTGCTTTATTATGCGTCAGCACATACGGCACATGCAGTTCAGCAACTGTCTGGAACATCTCTTTGTCGAGTTCTCCGCCGCTGATGTCGTTCACAATCTGCACGCCAAACTCTTCGACGCACATCTTGGCAACACCTGCCCTGAACGTATCTACGCTCAAGACGGCACGAGGTGCTTCCTGCCGTACGACAGCCAGAGCTTCCCTGAGGCGCCGCATCTCTTCCTTTTCGTCAGGAGGCGTAAAGCCAGGACGTGTGGAGCAAGCCCCAACGTCAAGTATTGTCGCGCCTTCATCGAGCATCTGTCTAGTGCGCAAACGAATGGCTTCGGCTCCTTCGTGATGCTGATAGAAAGAGTCGGGCGTAGCATTCAGGATGCCCATCACGACAGGCTTTTCCAGCGAGAGCAATTCGCCGCCAATGTTGATGCTATATGGCTCGGTTTTGGACACAACTCACTTTAATTTCGCACAAAATTACACATTATTTATATAAATGGCAAGAAATCCGAAAAAAAGGTTTAACTTTGTGCCAGAAAACGAAACAAGACTATGAATACAGAAGCATTATACGCCCTCTATAAAGAGCATTCATTGGTGACGACGGACAGCCGCAAGTGTCCGGAAGGAAGCATTTTCTTTGCCTTGAAAGGCGAAACGTTCGACGGCAACAACTATGCCCTGCAGGCTCTCGAGAAAGGTTGTGCCTTTGCTGTCGTAGATAATCCGGAAGTCGCAAAGCAGGACGAGCGACTCATCCTCGTTCCTGATGTGCTGGCGGCCTTGCAGGAACTGGCTGCCTATCATCGCAAAGCATGGGGAAAGACTGTTCTGCAGATTACGGGAACCAACGGCAAGACCACCACAAAAGAACTCATCAGCGCTGTCCTTTCCGAGGGGAAGAACGTCCTCTATACCGAGGGCAATCTCAATAATCACATCGGCGTGCCTCTCACCCTGCTTCGCATCAAGCCCGAGCACGATATTGCCGTCATCGAGACAGGCGCCAATCATCCAGGCGAGATAGCAAACCTTTGCCGTATAGTCGAAGCAGACTTCGGGCTCATCACGAATGTCGGGCGAGCCCATCTGGAAGGCTTTGGCAGCTTCGAAGGCGTGAAGCAGACAAAAGGCGAACTCTATGACGACTTGCACAAACGCGGCAAGAAAATCTTCCTCAATGCCTTTGACGAAGACCTTCTGCAGATGGCTCAAAGCCGCGAATTTGTCTTGTGGGAAGATGCCCTTCCGTATGTCGAGGGCAGGGTGAGCGAAGCGACGCCTTTCGTCGAGATGCAATGGAGGGCAGAAGACGACGCACCTTGGCACACAGTCAAGACCAACCTGATTGGTGCTTACAACATTGCCAATTTGCGTGCTGCCGTTACGATTGGACTGCATTTCGGCATTACTCCCCAGCAGATAAACCACGCTTTGGAAGCTTACAAACCGACGAACAGTCGAAGCGAGTTGAGGAAGGTTGGAAGCAATCGTCTCATCATAGATGCCTATAATGCAAATCCCTCGAGCATGAAGGCAGCGCTGACGAACTTCTCCTTCTTCGGGGATAAGCATAAGATGGTGATTCTCGGTGATATGCGGGAGTTAGGCGCAGAAAGCCTTGAAGAGCATAGACGTATAGTCGGGCAGCTTCAAGGGATGGAGCTGGAGCGCATTTGGCTCGTGGGTAGTGAGTTCGAAAAAGTTGCAGAAGAGGGTATGTGCGTCTTCAAGGACGTGGAGGAAGTGAAGGCGGCTTTGAAGGCAGAACCGATATCAGATTCCACCATCCTCATCAAAGGCAGCAACGGAACGAAGTTATATCAGTTGCCCGAAGCCTTCGAATAGAGATGTTTGCAAACTTAACGTGTTTCGTTGGCAAATTTAACGTGTGAAGTTGGCAAACTTCACGTGTGTCATTTTCTCACTTTCTCGTTTGCATACTGATGGCTTCATCGCCAAGGAACTGACGGAGGATACCGCTTTCGGTGAGGGAAGCCGTCGTGCCTGTCTGTATCTTGCCGTCCTGAACAATCCAAAGCAAGTCACTCAGCCGGAGCGCCATTTCGACGTCGTGCGTGCTCATGAGGATGATTTTGTTTGTCTCGTGAGCAAGTTTCTGCATCAGCCGGAGCATGCTTATCTTGGCGTGGAAATCAAGGAAGGCAGTGGGCTCGTCGAGCAGGATGACGGGTGTCTGTTGGGCGAGTGCTTTGGCGAGCATGGCTTTCTGCCGCTCGCCGTCGCTCAGGGTGTCGATGGTTCGCTCGGCGAGACTGCTGATTCCCACCATTTCGATGGCTTCGCCGATAATCTGCCTGTCTTCTTTCGTGAGCTTCCCGAAGAAGCCTGTATAGGGCGAACGCCCCATCCCTACGAGATCGGCAACCTTCATGTACGGCACTCCAACTCTCTCTGTCAGCACGATGGAGACGGTTTTGCTCCTTTGCGATAGGGAGAGCGACGAGAGGTCTTTGCCGTCAAGCAATACCTTTCCCGCCAGGGGCTGCAGGAAGCCTGCCAAAGTGCGCAGAATGGTGCTTTTCCCCACACCATTCGAGCCGAGCAGACAAACAAGACGACCTGGTTCGAGCGTTTGGTTGATGTCGGAGAGGATGGCTTTTTCGCCGTAGCCGACTGTAAGGTTTTGCAGACTGATCATTCGTATGCTGTGCAGAATTTGTATCCAAGACGTCGATAGGATTGTTCCAGAGAAGCGAGTCGCGCGAGGAACTGCTCGTAGTTCTTTGCCTCGGGCTGCAGCCATTGCACCTCGCTCATGGCAGCCAGACGGGGCAGAAGCATGTATTCCACATGGTCAGGACTAAGCATGTACTCCGTCCAGAGGTTGCATTGCGCTCCCAAGATGTACTGCGCTTCCTCTTTCGTCAAGTCTTCGGGAACAGGTTCCATGCTATAGACCTTGCTGAGAGGCAGATAACCTCCGATGCCTAAAGGCTGAACATCTCGATTCTTGAGCTGATAATAGTCGAAATAACAATTGTTGGTGGGCGTCATGACTACATGATGATGAAGCTTTGCAGCTGCTTTTCCGCCTTCGTATCCACGCCAGCTCATCACGGCTGCATTCTCGCTCAATCCGCCTTCCAACGTTTCGTCCCAGCCAATTAACTGACGGCCACGCAAGGCAAGGAAAGCCTCCATTTCCTTATTGATATAGGTTTGCAGCTCTGCTTCGTTCTTCAATCCGAGTTCCTTCATCTTTGCCTGGCACTTGGGGCAACTCTTCCAGCGAACACGCGGGCTCTCGTCGCCTCCGATATGAATCAATTTGCTTGGGAAAACGTCGCAAAGCTCGCCATAGACTGTCTTGAGGAACTCCAGCGTCTTAGGATTGCCAGCACAAAGCACATCGTCGGCAACACCCCAAATGCCCCAAACCTTGTAGGGACCGCCCGTGCAGCCAAGATGAGGATACACACTCAATGCTGCAATCATGTGGCCAGGAAGGTCAATCTCGGGGATGATTGTGATGTAACGTTCTGCTGCATAAGCCACAACCTCGCGCATCTCCTCTTGCGTGTAATAGCCAGTCTCGGGCGTATCGTCATAGATGGCATTGTTGGGGTCAGAGAGGCCGACGTTCTTACCTACAACGGTGCACGGACGCACGCTTGCCTTCTTTGCCAGTTCGGGCAAAGCCTTTACTTCGAAGCGCCAGCCTTGGTCGTCCGTCAAATGCCAATGGAAGCGATTGATGCCATGCAAAGCAAGGATGTCGATGAACTTCTTGATGAAAGAGACAGGAAAGAAGTGTCGGGCACAATCGAGTTCAGTGCCACGATAGCCGAAGCGAGGCGAACCGCTCACCAAAGCATAGGGAAGACGCACCTCGCCCGTCTCGTTCATAATGCTCTTGCGAAGTGTCTGGATGCCATAGAAGACACCGCTCTCGCTGGCTCCTTGAATGGTAATTCCCTTCTTATTGATGCTGATGGAATAAGCATCTGGATTATCACTTTTGAGGTCAAGCAACAGGTTAACATCTGCAGTCTTATTGTTTGGCTCCTTAACAATCAGGCCCAGGTATTCAGCAGCAAACTCGGCATTGCGTTTCATTTGCTGGTTTCCAGAAGGATAACCCACAGTCATGCCTTTGGAGAGAGTCATGTACTGCCCGCTTTTATCTATGCTGATTTGCTGGGGCAGTGGGACAACTTGGTAATTAACTTCGGCACAAACAATCAGGGAGAAAGCCGAAAAGAGGAGAGAAATGATTTGCTTCTTCATAGTATTCTTTTTTAATTATTAATTAGACTTCTGTCTTAATATCACGTGCAGTACGACGGGGGCTCCGATGAGTGGCGTGATGACACTAATGGGAATGAGGCTGCCGTCGCGAGGCAGGGTGCTCAGCAGGTTGCAAAGCAGAGCCAAGTTTGCTCCAATGAGCATTGTGGCAGGCATTAAGGTTCGATGATAAGAAGTACCGAGCGTGAGTCGAGCCAAATGAGGCACAGCTAAGCCAATGAACGATATTGGTCCGCAGAAGGCTGTTGTCGTTGCAGTAAGCAAACCTGTGACAAGAAGCAGCATTTGACGCACTCTGCCTATCCTGATGCCAAGATTCTCTGCATAGCGGTCACCAAGAAGTAGTGCGTCGAGAGGCTTGATGAGAAGGAGGGCGAGGAACAATCCCACAAAAGAAAGGGCGCAGAAGACTGGCAGACGCTCTATGCCAACAGATGCGAAGTTACCCATTCCCCAAATCACAAAGCTGAAGACACCTTGTTCCGTTGCCGAATAGTTAAGGAGCTGGATGATGCTTCCCGTCACATAACTGATGATGACACCCGTAATGAGAAGCATCACTTGACTGCGCAAAAGCTTGCTCAGTATCATCAGCAAAGCCATTATGGAGAGCGCTCCTACCATTGCTGCGACAACAACAAGCAGGTGTCCGCCAAGAGCAAGACTGCCAATAGAAGCAGTTCCTCCGAGCAGAAGCAGCACGATAGCCACACCAAGGTTAGCGCCTGAGTCAATGCCAAGAATCGATGGACCAGCCAAAGGATTGCGGAAGGCTGTTTGCAGAAGCAAGCCACAAGTGCCTAAAGCGGTTCCTGTCAGCAGAGCCGTAAGCATCTGAGGAATGCGTCCTTGCAGGATAATAATGCTCCAAGCAGGATGCCCCTCAACCTCGTTTCCGCAAAGAATCTGCCAAACGTCCTTTACAGGAATGTCGAGCGAGCCCCAAAGCACATTGGCAATGGAGAGAAGCACCATCAAAACGGAAAGCAACTTCAACTTGTATTTATCTTTCATCGGTTTTCAATGGCTTAAAGTATTCGTATTCCGTCTCTACTCCCAGTTCCGGATGCAGAATGCTGATGAGGTTCTCGAGCAGACGTTCAGGGTGGAAAGGCGTCTCTTCATAAAGGAGCGTCTTCGAGGTGTCGCACCACCATATCTGTGCCTTTATGTTAGCCAGCAGAGGTGTGTCAGCATTCATCTGCCCTCTGTCGAGAGGTCCGTGATGTTTGATTATCCAGATGTCTGCGTTGATGCCTTTATCGACTACCTTCTCCGTGCTGAGAGGGATTCCGCCATTGCCTTCGAGGTCGGCAAAGAGATAGTCTGCACCTGCATCCGTATAGAGTTTCGTCGAACTGCTTCCAGAGCCAGGCAGCGTCCATTGTCCGCTCCAAGGCATCTCGGGCAAGAGTCGAGGACGCGTCTTTGTTGTCTTGACCAAGTCGCAGAGTTCAAGATAGCGACTCTCGACGGCATTGAAGATGCTGTCTGCCTTCTCCTTACGGCCAAACAGACGGCCGTAGAAACGCATCCATTCAGCACGTCCAAGCGGTGTGTTCTCCATGTAGTCGGCACACCAAATGATAGGGATTCCGAGTCGTTCCACACGTCCCAGACCGCCACTATTCTCGAATGGACTGGGTAGCAGAGCATCAGGATTCAGGTCGATAATCTGCTCCAAGCTAGGTTGAACGCTATTGCCAAGATTAGCGACGCGTCCTTCTTTGACAGCCTTAATGAACTCTTGCTGATTGCAAAACTCGAGGTCACAGATTCCGCCAACAGCTTCGTCTGCATCGAGTTCATGGAGAAGTGCCAAATGAACACTGCTAAAGATGCCTGCTTTGCGGAGAGGAAGCTTCAAGTTGTACCTTGCCAGCGTGGTAGTTGTGTCCCAAGGATTGCGCATTATCACTTCCATACGGTCCTGGAACTCGATAACAGTCAGGTTCTTAGCATAGTGAAACTGAAGTGTGTCGCCTGTTTCGTCAGCAACACCAGTCCGATTTCCGCCACACGAAAACAGCAGAAAAGTCAGCAGTATATATATGATAATGTATGGTTTCGTACTCATTTCGCTGCAAAGATACGATTTTTAATCCATAATCCATCAGGTTATGATGTAAAAATTCTAATTGCCTCTAATAGAGATAGGTTAGAGTAAATGCAAAACTTAACGTGCCTAGTTGGGCAATTAAGCGTGTTAAGTTGAGCAACTAAGCACGTTAAGTTGAGCAACTAAGCGTGTTAAGTTTGGCATTTAGCTGTGCCTCGTTGAGCATCCCACTATAGGGCGTTTAATGCGCTATGATTCCGAAGGCCTTTACTTGTCCTCGAAGAAGATGCGTTTCACGCGTGGTGCTATGCCTGTAAGGATTTCATAAGGAATCGTGCCACAACGGGAAGCGAGTTCTGCTGGCGAGAGTTCATCACCAAAGATAGTAGCGAGGTCGCCTTCTTCGCAAGGTATATCAGTAACATCTATCATGCAGACATCCATACAGATGTTGCCCACATAATCTGCCTTCTGCCCGTTAACAAGGCAATAGCCTTTCCTGTTGCCAAGCAACCTGTTCAGTCCGTCGGCATATCCAATTGGCAGGCTTGCAATACGACTGTCTCTTTCGAGAATCGTCTTTCGGCTATAACCAACGCTTTCGCCTGCTTTCACATCGTGAATCTGCAGGATTGTTGTGCGAAGGGTGCTGACGTTGTGAATGGTTTCGTTGTTGCGACTGTTGATGCCATAAAGCCCAAGCCCAAGTCTCACCATCTCGAGGTGACGGTCTGGGAAATGTTCAATGCCAGCACTATTGCAGATGTGCCGCAGTATGGGATGTGGGAAGGCTTCCTGCAATTGCTTGCTGCCCTTCAAGAACAACTCATATTGCTTTGCAGAGAAGTCGTCGAAGTCATCAGAGTCGCTGCCAACAAAGTGCGAGAATACTGAACGAGGAATGAGAGCAGTCTGTCGTTTCAAGCGCTCGATGAGTCTGGGAATATCCTTCTCAGGGTCGAAGCCAAGACGATGCATTCCTGTATCGAGCTTAATGTGTACAGGGAAGTTTGTAATACCTTCGTGCTCAGCAGCATAGATGAGTGCATCGAGCAATCGGAAACTGTAAATCTCTGGCTCAAGATTGTATTGAAAGAGAGCGCTGAAGCTGCTCATCTCAGGATTCATCACCATGATTCCCTGCGTGATACCCTTCTCGCGAAGTGTCACACCTTCATCAGCAACAGCAACAGCAAGATAATCTACATTGTGGTCCTGCAGGGTCTTTGCCACCTCGACTGCTCCCGCTCCATAAGCATCAGCCTTTACCATGCAAATCATCTTCGTTTCTGGCTTCATGAAAGAGCGATAGTAGTTGAGGTTCTGCACGATTGCGCTGAGGTTAACTTCAAGGATAGTCTCATGGACTTTCTTCTCCAATCGGTCTGTAATGCGCTCAAAGTGGAATTTACGTGCACCCTTAATGAGGATGAGTTGATGCTCGAGGCGAGAGAGAATATCGTCCTGCAAGAGCGCATCTGTGTTGGCAAAGAAGCGACAACAAATGGGTAAGCCTGCAAAGCAGTTCATGTGAGCGGAAATAACGCCTCCTACAGCCAGCAGATTGTTGATGCCGCGTTGCTCAAGCAAGTCAGCAAGCTGAGTGTAGAGAGCATGTGGTTCGACACCACTCTGCAAGATGTCACTCAAGATAAGGGTGCGCTGACGGCCTTCTTTCTCAGGTCTGCGATTCATGAAATCGAGTGCAATGTCCAGACTGCTTATATCACTATTATACGAGTCATTGATGAGAGTGCAGTCGTTCTGTCCATCCTTCACCTCGAGACGCATTGCAACAGGTTCGAGGGCACGCAGACGTTCTTCTATCGTGTCGTCATCGAGTCCCATCTCACGGCAAGCAGCACGACACAAAGCCTCGTTGTCCTCGTAGGCATTACCTGTAGTGGGGCAAGGAACGAGTCTTCCCTTCAGCCTGGCTTGACGAATACAATCCTTTATCACAGAGTCGCCTGCAGGATAGATGACAACCTTCGCATCCTTCATCAGCTGAAGCTTCTCCATACACTTTTCTTCGAAGGTCGAGAAGTTCTCCTGATGAGCTCCGCCCAAACAAGTAAAGATGCCGATTGTAGGCTTGATGATGCGCTCCAGAGCCACCATTTCGTTCTTCTTTGAAATGGCTGCCTCGAAGATACCAATCTGCGTGTTCTCGTTAAGCCCCCACACAGAAAGAGGCACACCCGTTTGGGAGTTATAGCTGCGAGGGCTGCGGGTAACAGCGAAATCAGGTGCCAAGAGTTGATAGAGCCACTCCTTGACGACAGTCTTACCATTACTGCCCGTAATTCCTATAATAGGTACATCGAAACGAGAACGATGCTGAGCCGCAAGAGATTGGAGTGCAAAGAGGGTGTTCTGCACGAAAAGGAAATCGGCTTCAGGGAAGTCTCCCTCCACTTCTTCGCTCACCACGAAGGCTCGAACGCCTCTTTGATAGAGGTCATTAACATAAAGATGTCCGTTTCCTACTTCAGTTTTGATGGCAAAGAATAGCGTTGATTCCGGATAACAAAGGCTGCGACTGTCCGTCAGCAACCAGTCAATCTCGCGGCCCTTCAAGCCTTCTGTCTTTGCGCCAATAAAGGATGCTATTTCGAGAGTATTGTACATTTATAGTTTAGAGTTTAAAGTTGAAAGATTAGGGTTAGTTGATAGTTTAGAGTTTCATTGTTTATCGGCTAAAGGCTTTGTGCCCTTTTGCTTTTCTGATAGATTCATAGTCCTTAAGGTATTGTTGCATCTCGTTATCCATGCAGTTTTCCACTAATCTTCGCCAGATGTAATCTACGGCAAAAGGAGATGGATGTATCATATCGTCGGCATAGAAACGATAGTCGCGAAGTTCGTCGAGCAGTATTTCGTAAGCAGGGAAATAGCTTGCCTTCTCAGGGTAGCGTTTGCAGGCCTCATCAACAGCGAGGAGCAAAGCGGCCTTTGATAATTGACTCTCATGGAAGCCATACTTCTTATAACGGTATGGACTTACGGTAAAGATCACGTGTGAAGTTGGGCAATTACACGTGAGTAATTCGACAAGTTCACACGTTAACTTTGAACACTTCACTGCATCTAATTTAACTTCCTCGAAGAGAGCATCAGGTTGCTTGTGGCAGTTCGCTACAGTCAAACCACTTTCCTTCAAGCGATAACACACATTCGTTCCGAGGGTTATGAAGATGAAATCTGCTTTCCGAAGAGCTTCTCCGAGTTGAGAGAACATATCCCGAATGGTCTCACGCAATCGTTCCTCATCCGAATCGTGTATAAGCGTATTAGCTAACCAGCAATGCCATTCCTGTTCGTTGAAGCGGAAGATGGGCAATTCCTCACCAGCCGTTAATGCTTGCTTAGCTTGGATTAAGATGCTTTCAGGATTGTAGGTTACCCCAAAAGGATTGCAGACGACATTCAATCCGTAGCTTTGAAACTTCTCGCCTATGCTCTGAGCGAAACACGAACCCAACAACACAAAGTGTTGATGTTTCTGCATTGGATTTACCCATTTCGGCACGTCCACAACAGTCCGGAAAGTCATATCTTCAGCCTTCATTCGCGTCTTTCGCTTATTTTATTGCACAAAATTACATAAAACTCCGCAAAAATGTATACCTTTGCCTACAAAAATAATAGTTAATCGTGAAAAAAGAGCCTCAAGAGCTACTTACAAATATAAACCTGCCGGCTGATTTAAGGGCTTTGCCCGTAGAAGAATTGCCTCAGGTTTGCAATGAGCTACGTCAAGAGATTATTCAGGAAATGGCCAACAACCCAGGTCATTTCGCCAGTTCGCTTGGTGTGGTTGAACTGACTGTTGCCTTGCATTATGTCTTCAACACCCCTTACGACCGTATTGTATGGGATGTGGGACATCAAGCAGCCGGACATAAGATACTGACTGGCCGCCGTGAAGCCTTCCCCACTTACAGGCACTTTGGTGGTCTTCGTCCTTTCCCTTCGCCACTCGAAAGCGAATACGACACCTTTGCTTGCGGTCATGCTTCCAACAGCATTTCTGCAGCTTTGGGTATGGCTGTAGCTGCTCACAGACGTGGGGAAGACGACAGGAAAGTGGTAGCCGTAATCGGTGACGGAAGCATGAGTGGCGGCCTCGCATTCGAAGGCGTCAACAATGCAAGCAGCACTCCAAACAACTTGCTCATCATCCTGAATGACAACAACATGAGCATTGACAGAAGTGTTGGCGGACTGAAGCATTATCTGCATCAGTTGCACACTTCCAGCCTTTACAATAATGTTCGTTTCCGTCTCTCGAACGGACTAGTCCGACTTGGAGTCTTGAGTGAGAAAAGACGTCAGAAGATTCTTCGCTTCAACAACTCCTTGAAGGCGTTGCTCAACAACCAGCAGAACCTCTTCGAAGGTTTCAACATCCGTTATTTCGGTCCTATTGATGGACATGATGTAATCGAACTTGTCAATACGCTTCGACAGATAAAGGATATGAAAGGACCGAAGCTCCTTCACCTTCACACCATTAAAGGAAAGGGCTTCAAGGCAGCAGAGAAGAACCCAACCGTTTATCACGCTCCAGGTAAATACGACCCAGAAACGGGAGAACGATTAGGAACAGACACGAAAGGACTTCCTCCAAGATATCAGGATGTCTTTGGCGAGACACTACTTGAACTCGCTAAGCAGAACGATAAGATTGTTGGCATCACCCCCGCAATGGCAACAGGTTGCAGTTTGAACATCATGATGAAGGAAATGCCAGAACGGACATTCGACGTTGGTATTGCAGAAGGTCACGCAGTCACCTTTGCCGGAGGTCTTGCTAAAGAAGGTCTGACCCCCTTCTGCAACATCTATTCTTCCTTTGCTCAACGCGCTTTCGACAACATCATACATGATGTGGCTTTGTGCAAACTACCGGTCGTCTTCTGTTTCGACAGAGCAGGACTTGTTGGACAGGACGGAGCCACACATCACGGTGCTTTCGACCTCGCAGCACTTCGTCCTATTCCCAACCTCACGATAAGTTCGCCCATGAACGAGCATGAGTTGCGCAAGTTGATGTACACAGCTCAACTTCCAGACAAAGGACCTTTCGTGATTCGTTATCCAAGAGGACGAGGCGTCCTAACCGATTGGCAATGTCCTTTCGAAGAACTCCCTGTTGGAAAAGGTCGCAAACTCTCAGAAGGTAAAGATGTGGCTGTGCTGAGTCTTGGTCCAATCGGAAACGTTGTGGCTAAGGCTGTTCAAGATTTGAAAGAAGAAGGAATCTCTGTTGCTCATTACGATATGCGCTTCCTCAAGCCTATTGATGAAGAAATCCTGCAGGAAGTGGGCACAGCATTTCGTCGTATCGTTACCGTAGAAGATGGTGCAGTTCAAGGTGGACTTGGTTCTGCAGTCATTGAATATATGTCCGACCACAATTTGCATCCAGAAGTGATACGTCTCGGTTTGCCAGACCATTTCGTAGAACACGGGACTCCAGATGAGCTCTATCATCTCGTAGGGCTTGATGCAGAAAATATAAAGTTAAAAATTAAAAGCTAAGAGTTAAGGAAAAGTCACTCCTTAACTCCTCAACTTGATTAAACAATAAAACAATGAAAATCGTCATAGCAGGAGCAGGAGCAGTTGGTTCGCATCTTGCGGCACTCCTATCAAGAGAAGATCAGGACATCATCCTAATCGACGAGAATCCGGAGAAGACGGCTCGCCTTCTTAGTTCCGGAGACCTCGACCTCATGACGCTCAACGTATCCCCCACCTCCATCAGCGGACTTCGTGAAGGTGGTGTTCATCAGTGCGACCTCTTTATTGCTGTCACACCAGAAGAGACGCGAAACATCACATGCTGTATGTTGGCACACACACTTGGGGCTCGCAAAACGATTGCACGAGTCGATACTGCCGAATACACAATGCCTCAGTATCGCGACCTCTTTCAGCAGATGGGAGTGAATTCCATCATCTATCCAGAAGGACTTGCTGCAAGGGAAATCCTGGACGGCATTAAGCGCTCTTGGGTTCGTCAGTATTGGGAAGTTGCTGGAGGCGCTCTCGTTATGCTTGGCATCAAACTTCGCGAGAAAGCACGCATCACAGGAGTTGCTCTTCGTGACCTTTGTGACGCACAAACGCCTTACCGTATTGTGGCTATCAAACGAGGTGACGACACCATCATCCCAACAGGTAACGATGAACTGCGAAACGGTGATATTGCCTACTTCATGACCACAAAGCGCCACATCGCATACATTCGTGAGATTGTGGGAAAAGAAGATTATGCCGATGTTCGAAACGTGATGATTATGGGTGGAGGACGAACCTCTGTGCATGTTGCTGAGGGAAAGCCCGACTTCTACAACATCAAGATTATCGAACAGAATGAAGAACGTTGCCATCGTCTTAACGAAATCCTTGAAGACAGCGATATTCGCATCATTCAAGGTGATGGACGCGACACAACACTCCTTCTCGACGAAGGTCTCTCGGATATGCATGCTTTCTGCGCCCTTACACCTGAGACAGAGACAAACATTTTAGCTTGTCTTGCAGCAAAGAGAATGGGCGTTCGAAAGACTGTTGCCCTCGTTGACAACACGGACTATATCTCCATGGCAGAGAAACTTGATATCGGCACCATCATCAACAAGAAGATGATAGCTGCTGGTCGCATATACCAGATGATGCTCGATGCAGATGCTCACAACGTCAAGTGCCTCACTATCGCCAGTGCAGATGTGGCTGAAGTCGTTGTCCAGGAAGGTAGTGTAGCATGTGCAAAGCCAGTCAGCGAGTTACGTTTGCCTTCAGGTGTTACGCTTGGCGGTTATGTCCGCGGCGAAGATCAAGGAGCATTGATTTATGGTAACACAACGTTGCAACCTGGCGACCGAGTGGTTGTATTCTGTAAGAGTGGCCTTATAAAGCAGATGGACCACTACTTCTCCAAGAAAAGCGGCGGTCTGCACTTGTTCTAACATGGTTTCAATAGACAATTTAAGCGTAGAATTCAGCGCAAAGCCGCTCTTCAATGACATCAGTTATGTCATCAACGACCACGACCGCATAGCCCTCGTAGGCAAGAATGGCGCAGGCAAGAGCACAATGCTCAAAATAATCGCAGGCATTCAGCAACCAACAAGCGGAACGGTCAGCGTGCCTCGCGACGCTACGATTGCTTACCTTCCGCAAGTGATGGTGCTCACCGATGAACGTACTGTACGCGAGGAAGCAGAGCGTGCCTTCGAGCACATCACGGAGATGAACGATGAGCTCACGCAACTCAATAATCAACTTGCAGAACGTACTGATTACGAGAGCGAAGCATATATGCATCTCGTGGAACGCTTCACGCACCTGAACGAGCATTTCCAAATGATGGGAGGCTTGAATTATCAGGCAGAATTGGAGCGAACTCTGCAAGGTCTTGGTTTCAAGAGAGAAGACTTAGATCGTCCGACGAGCGAGTTCAGCGGAGGCTGGAGAATGCGAATCGAACTGGCAAAGTTATTGCTTCAGCATCCTGATGTGCTTCTCCTCGACGAGCCAACGAATCACCTTGACATTGAGAGCATTCAGTGGCTCGAGAACTTCCTTGCCACAAGTGCAAATGCCGTTGTGCTCGTCAGCCATGATCGCGCGTTTATTAATAATGTAACGAATCGTACTATCGAAATCAGTTGCGGCAAAATCTACGACTACAAGGTGAAGTACGACGAATATGTCGCGCTCCATGCAGAACGCCGCGAGCAACAACTTCGTGCCCTCGAGAATCAGCAGAAGGAGATTGCAGACGCAAAAGCCTTCATAGAACGTTTCCGCTATCAAGCCACGAAAGCCATTCAGGTTCAGCAGAAGATAAGACAGCTGGAGAAGATTGTGCCCATCGAGGTTGATGAAGTGGACAACTCGGCTCTGCGCCTCAAGTTCACTTGCTCGATGCGAAGCGGCGACTTCCCCGTCATCTGTGATGAGGTGGGCAAGAGCTACGGAGAGCATTGTGTCTTCAAGAACGTCAATCTCACCATCAGAAGAGGCGAGAAAGTGGCTTTCGTTGGACGAAACGGCGAAGGCAAAACAACACTCGTAAAGTGCATCATGGGCGAGATTCCTTTCGACGGAAACCTCAAGGTGGGACACAACGTTCAGATTGGATACTTCGCTCAGAACCAAGCACAACTGCTCGATGACGAATACACTGTGTTTGAGACGATTGACCGTGTGGCAAGAGGTGACATTCGGCTCAAGATACGCGATATTCTTGGCGCCTTCATGTTTGGCGGAGAAGCCAACGACAAGAAGGTGAAGTTCCTTTCAGGAGGCGAACGGACACGCTTGGCAATGATAAAACTCTTGCTGGAACCCGTGAACTGTCTCATCCTTGATGAACCGACCAATCACCTCGATATGCGTTCGAAGGATGTGCTCAAAGCTGCCATTCGCGACTTCGACGGCACAGTGATTGTGGTGAGCCACGACCGCGAGTTCCTCGACGGACTTGTGACGAAGGTTTATGAGTTTGGTGGCGGTAAGGTGAGAGAGCATCTGGGAGGCATTTATGACTACCTGACGAATAAGAATATAAGCAGTCTCACACAACTGAATATGTCTTCTCCCCCCTCTTCAAAACAAGAAGAAGCAGCAACTCCCAATGCAGGAGCTCTCTCTTACGCCGAGCAGAAAGCCCTCGCTCGCGAGCAGAAGCGAAAGGAGAAAGCCCTGCAGGAAGCTGAGGACAAAGTGACGCAACTGGAAGCCGCCATTCGCATCCTGGAAGACCAGATGTCAACGTCAGAAGGCAGTCAGGATGTTTCGCTCTACGAGAAGCATGGGAAGTTGAAAGCACAACTCAAACAAGCTGAGGAGGAATGGGAGGCGCTGATTTAGTTCATAGTTCATAGTTATGAGTTAAGAGTTAAGAGTTATGAAGAAAGTTTGTGATTTTATTGCGCAATGGATGGGCGTGCTGGTGCTCTTGGTAGGAGCGGTAGCTTTGTTCTTGCCTGAATCATTCATTTGGATTGAAACGAAGACCATCAATCCTATGCTGGGCGTCATCATGTTCGGAATGGGACTGACGCTTTCGCCAAAGGACTTCAAGATTGTGCTGAGCCGACCAAAGGATATTCTCATCGGTTGCCTTGCGCAGTTCACCATCATGCCTTTGCTCGCTTGGTTGCTGACGCTTGCTTTCTCGCTTCCGAAGGAACTTGCGCTCGGTGTGATACTCGTTGGCTGTTGCCCTGGAGGAACGGCTTCGAACGTCATCACTTATCTAGCAAAGGGCGATTTGGCGCTTTCCGTTGGAATGACTGCATGCTCTACCCTACTCGCTCCCATTGTGACGCCTTTGCTCGTCTGGCTGATGGCTGGTACGATGGTTAATGTCGATACGCTGGGAATGTTGCTGAGCATTGTCTATGTGGTGATAGCACCCATCATTGTGGGATTGCTATGCCAACATTTCTTGCCCAAGCTCACGAAAGCTGTCACGCCCTATCTGCCTGCCTTCTCGTCGCTGGCGATTGCCGTTACGGTGGGAATCGTTGTGTCGCACAATGCCGACCGCTTGATGCTTGGCGGAATGATAGTCATCCTTGTCGTCATGCTTCACAACTTGCTTGGGCTCTCGCTGGGTTTCACGATAGGACGCCTGCTGCGTTTGGAGAAGCCGAAGTGTGTTGCTCTCAGCATAGAGGTAGGAATGCAGAACAGCGGACTGGCTTCTTCCCTTGCTAATATGCACTTTGCGGCTTATCCGCTTGCCACCGTCCCTGGAGCTATCTTCAGCGTCTGGCACAACATCAGCGGAGCTTTGGCTGCTAGAAGTTTTCAACGGACAACAGACAACGGACTTCCGCGCATGAAAAGCGCGCCTTGGTGCTAGAGCATCCAAGAACAGACAACGGACAATAACCAATTATATAATTAATTATGAAAAAAAATCAACTTATTATGGCATTTGCTTTGGCAGCATTGACTGCAGCTTGTACGCCTAATGGCAAGCAACTGGCTTCTGGCATAGACCTCGCCAATCTTGACTCAACCTATCAGCCTGGAACAGATTTTTACATGTTTGCCACAGGTGGTTGGCAGAAGGCTCATCCCTTGACGGCCGAGTATAGCCGCTTCGGCTCATTTGACCAGCTTGGCGAAGACAACAACGAGCGTCTGCGTTCGCTCATCGAGGAAGTCTCTTCTAAGGAGAATGAGAAGGGTTCCATCGAGCAGAAGATTGCCGACCTCTACAACTCCGCCATGGATAGCGTGAACCTGAACGAACACTACTGGGGCGCCCTCGAGGAGTTCCTGCTCTGTGACGGCTATCAGAACTCAACTGACATCACGGTAGATTGGATTGCTCAGGTTTGGCCTCGCATGCAGAGACAAGGCGTTCCTGGCTTGTTCTCCATGTATATCGGAGCCGACGAGAAGGACTCCAAGAACAACCTCGTGAACATCGTTCAGGGTGGTCTCACGCTTGGTCAGAAGGACTACTATGTAGATAACGACCCGAGGACGCTGGAGATTCGAAAAGCCTATCAGAAGTACATCGTTGACCTCTGTCAGCACACTGGCTTTAGCGAGAAGGATGCCCAACGGATTGCCGAAGATGTTCTACGTATTGAGACCCGACTTGCTGTTGCAAGCAAGAGCCGTACAGAACTTCGCGACCCAGAAGCCAACTACAACAAAATCTCCTATGACGAACTCCTGAAAGAGTTCCCTGGCATCAACTGGGAAGGCTTCTTCCAGAACTTCGGAATGGAAGGTGTGAAGGAGGTTTGCCTCGGTCAGCCCGCAGCCATTCACGAGGTGGAGAAAGTGCTTGCAGAAGAGTCTGTTGAAGCCCAGCAGAACATCTACCTCTGGCACGCAATCGATATGGTTTCGTCCTTCATCGACGACGAGAGCCGCGCCCTGAACTTTGGCTTCTACGGCAAAGTGATGAGCGGAAAGGAAGAGGACCGTCCGCGCTGGAAGCGTGCTGTTGCTGCCGTTGAAGGTGGTCTTGGCGAAGCCCTCGGCCAGCTCTACGTTGCCAAGTATTTCCCGCCCGAAGCGAAGGCTCGCATGGAGAAGCTCATCAAGAACCTCCAGATTGCTCTGGGCGAACGTATCGATGTTCAGGAATGGATGTCGGACGAGACGAAGAAGGTGGCTCGCGAGAAGCTCGATGCCTTCTACGTGAAGGTAGGCTATCCCGACAAATGGAAGGACTACAGCGAGCTCGAGATTGGCGACAGCTACCTCCGCAACATGCTTGCCGTGGGCGAATGGGAAATCAAGGACATGATTAAGACCAAGTTCAACAAGCCTGTCGATAAGGACGAGTGGTACATGACGCCACAGACCGTCAACGCCTACTACAACCCAACCACCAACGAAATTTGCTTCCCCGCAGGCATCCTGCAGCCGCCCTTCTTCGACATGCAGGCCGACGATGCTTTCAACTACGGAGCCATCGGTGTCGTGATTGGTCACGAAATGACGCACGGCTTCGACGACCAGGGCAGCAAGTACGACAAGAACGGCAACCTCGTAACCTGGTGGAGCGAAGAGGACACCAAGCAATTCGAAGAGCGCATTCAGGTGATGCGTGAGTTCCACGACAGCATCGAGGTTCTGCCCGGACTTCATGCCAACGGCTCTCTCACACTCGGCGAGAATATGGCCGACCACGGTGGACTGATGGTCGCTTTCCAAGCCTTCAAGAATGCCACCAAGGATGCACCGCTTGATGTCATCGACGGCTTCACGCCCGAGCAGCGATTCTTCCTCGCCTACGCCAACGTATGGGGTCAGAACATCCGCGACGAGGAGATTCAGAAGCGTGTGAAGAGCGACCCACACCAGCTGGGAATGTGGCGTGTGAACGGACAGATGCCACACATCGACGCCTGGTACGAAGCCTTCGGAATCACGGAATCCGACCCAATGTTCGTGCCGAAGGAGAAGCGCGTCACCATCTGGTAGCCTTCATTTTTCAATAAGTCAAATTCTTTCTTCTTGGGATAGGGATGCGCCGCTGCGTGTCCCTATTTCATATATTGTGGTGAGTAAGCAAACTTAACGTGCCAAGATGAGCAACTTAACGTGCTTAGTTGAGCAACTTAACGTGCTGCGTTGGCCACCGCAGCGTGTCGTGTTTAACTTCTCAGCATGGTGTGTTTTCATTCACAATGCAAAGGTACGACATACTTGTTGCGGTTTACGAATTTTGGGGCAACTTTTTTCAAACTTATTCACGGCATGTCTGTGGTGCTACAGTGCTACAGTTGCTACAGTTCATTTTATGGTTATACACATCTTCAAATTTACTTTATATTATATTAATATAATATAAAATTTCATTTTGACTTTTTGTTAGCTATATTTTCAACTGTAGCAACTGTAGCACTGTAGCACAGAACCAAGGCAAAATTCAAGGAAAAGCCCATTTCATCGGTGTTTCACACCTTAAGTTGGAAATGCCTCAATGAAGCGTGGAACAATTTTTCTGCGCCTTTGTTTGGCAGTTTCAGGAAAAAGTCGTAAATTTGCACCCGCTTTTGAAGCCGTGTGATGGCGAATTAAGCACAAAAAACTTAATTTATAGTAACACAAACACAACAAAAAAAATGAAAAGTATTGACGTAAAAGGTACAGCCCGCACCGCTACCGGTAAGAAGGCTTGTCGCGACATCCGCAAGGCTGGCGCAGTTCCCTGCAACCTCTATGGCGAAGCCAAGGAAAATGGCAAGCCCGTTGCAATGAGTTTCACCGCTACTCAGGAAGAGCTCCGCAAGCTCGTTTATTCTCCTGACATCTACAGCGTGAACCTCAACATCGACGGCAAGGAGTGCAAGGCTATCATGAAGGAACTCCAGTTCCACCCCGTGACTGACCGTCTGCTCCACGTTGACTTCTACGAAATCACCGAGAAGAAGCCCATCGTGATGGAAGTACCCATCAAGCTGAACGGACTGGCAGAAGGTGTTCGCGCTGGTGGTAAGCTCTCTGCAAACGTGCGCAAGCTCAAGGTTCGCGCTCCCTACACAGCCATTCCCGAGAACCTCAACATCGACGTTACAAGCCTTGGCCTCGGCAAGACCATCAAGGTGGCCGACCTCAGCTTCGAAGGTCTCGAAATGGTGACCAGCCCCAGCGTTGTTGTCTGCCAGGTTAAGATGACCAGAAGTGCTATGAGCGCTGCGTCCAAGACCGAGGACAGCGGTGAAGCAGCTGCAGCAGAATAACCTAAATGAAATACCTCATTGTAGGGTTGGGTAACATCGGCCTCGAGTACGAAGGAACCCGCCACAATATCGGATTTAGAGTATTGGACGCCCTATCTAAGGCGTCCAATACTGCTTTTGAGGACCGTCGGTACGGCTTCGTAGCCCACATGCGAGTAAAAAACGCAGAGCTGGTGTTGCTCAAGCCATCGACCTACATGAACCTCTCTGGCAACGCCGTCCGCTACTGGCTGCTGCAGGAAAAGATTCCCGTAGAGAACATGCTCGTTGTGGTGGACGACCTCAGCTTGCCACTCGGAACAATCCGCCTCAGGCAAAACGGAAGCGACGGAGGTCACAACGGCCTGAAACATATTGCCCAGACTCTTGGCGGGCAAGGCTACAACCGCCTCCGCTTCGGCATAGGAAACGACTTCCAGCAAGGCTATCAGGTGGACTTCGTGCTCAGCAAGTTCACGCCCGAAGAGGCGAAAATCGTGGACGAGAGGGCTCTCGTGGCTTGCGACGCCATCAAAGCATTCGCCCTGAGCGGCATGCAGTTCGCGATGTGCAACTTTAATAATAAATGAAGAACGAAGAGTGAAGAGTGAAGAATAAAAGTCACAACTTTTCAACTCGGCAATTATGAATTGTGAATTATGAATTATGAATTAACCGAACGTTTTCTGAAGTACGTTAGCTTCGATACGCAGAGTAGCGAGGAAAACGAGTCACAATGCCCTAGCACAGAGAAGCAGTTTGCTTTGGCTGAATACTTGCGCGACGAGCTGAAAGCACTTGGCCTCACGGAAGTCGAGATGGACGAGCACGGCTACGTCTATGCCACTCTGCCTGCCAACACCGACAAACAGGTGCCCACCATCGGCTTCATCGCCCACATGGACACAAGCCCCGACTGCAGCGGAAAGGACATCAAGCCTCGCATCATCGAGAACTACGACGGACAGGACATCGTGCTCTGCAAGGAAGATGGCATCGTGACGACCGTTAGCCAGTTCCCTGAGCTCAAAGAGCACATCGGCGAGGACCTCATCGTCACTGACGGCCACACACTTCTGGGCGCTGACGACAAGGCTGGAATTGCTGAGATTGTAACTGCGATGACCTACCTGATGACGCATCCGGAAATCAAGCACGGCAAGATTCGCGTCGCTTTCAATCCCGACGAGGAGATTGGCGCAGGAGCTCACCTGTTCAACGTCGAGAAATTCGGCTGCGAATGGGCCTACACGATGGACGGCAGCGAGGCGGGCGAACTGGAGTACGAAAATTTCAATGCAGCCAGCGCAAAGATACTCATCAAGGGCTGCAACGTGCATCCTGGTTACGCCAAAGGCAAGATGAAGAACGCTTGCATCATAGCTTCAGAGTTCCAGAGCTTATTGCCTGAGAATGAGAGACCTGAGACAACAGAAGGTTACGAAGGGTTCTACCACCTGACTGGCATGAGCGGCAGCGTGGAAGAGGCTCAGCTCTCATACATCATTCGCGACCACGACAGCGACATCTTCAAGCGCCGCAAGCAGGTTGTTCTCGACCTTGCAGAGAAGTTGAACGCCAAGTACGGAGAGGGGACAGTTAAGGCCGAAGTGAAGGACCAATATTATAATATGTTGAGCCAACTGCAGGACAAACCGCAGGTGACAGACATCGCCAAGAAGGCCATCGAGGAGGCTTGTGGTTTCTGCAACGTTGTGCCCATCCGAGGCGGCACAGACGGCGCTCAGCTCAGCTTCAAAGGACTCCCCTGCCCCAACATCTTCGCAGGCGGCCTGAACTTCCACGGACGCCACGAGTTCTTGCCCATCCAAAGCATGGAGAAGGCCATGATGACCGTCGTGAACATCTGCAGATTAATTCATAATTTATAATTCACAATTCATAATTTAATAAGGCTACGCCCGAAGTTTTGTGAAGAAATAATTATGAATTATGAATTGAGAATTATGAATTAAAATGAACAACGAGGCTCGGATAGACAAATGGCTTTGGGCAGCTCGCATCTTCAAGACGCGCACCATCGCTGCTGCTGCTTGCAAGAAAGGGCAAGTAAGCTTGGGAGGTGTGCAGCTCAAAGCGAGCCGAATGATTAAGGCTGGCGATGTGGTAAGCGTTCGCAAACCGCCCATCACATACAGCTTCCGCGTGCTTCAACCCATCGAACGGCGCGTCGGAGCCAAGCTCATTCCTGAGGTGCTGGAGAACGTCACAACGCCCGACCAGTACGAACTCCTCGAGATGAGCAAGATAAGCGGCTTCGTTGGCAGAGCAAAGGGCACAGGTCGCCCCACAAAAAAGGACCGCCGCAGCCTGGAAGACTTCCAGAACGAAGTGCCCGAGTTCTTTGGCGACTTTGAGTTCGATATGGAGGATGGAGATGAAGAATAGATTCGTAATAACGAAATAACGTTATAACGTCATAACCAAGGAGGAAACATGATTGACCGCATTACCGTTGACAAGATTTTGGATGCTGCGAACATCGTGGACGTAGTCTCCGACTTCGTTACCTTGAAGCGTGCTGGCTCCAACCTGAAGGGCCTCTGTCCCTTCCACGACGACCGCACGCCCTCGTTCATGGTGTCGCCTGCTCGCAACTATTGCAAGTGCTTTGCTTGTGGCGAAGGCGGCAGTCCGGTTGGGTTCATCATGAAGCATGAACAGCTCTCCTACCCCGATGCACTACGTTACTTGGCAAAGAAGTACGGCATTAAGATTGAGGAAAAGGAGCTGACGCAGGAAGAGATTCAGTCTCGTGGCGACCGCGAGAGCATGTTCATCCTCAACGAATGGGCGCGCGACTGGTTCAAGAAGCAGCTCTGGGATACGCAAGACGGCAAAGCAATCGGGCTGGCTTACTTCCGCAATCGAGGCTTCAGGGATGATATCTTGGAGAAGTTCCAGGTCGGTTATTGCCCGAACAGCAAGAAGGTTTCCCTCTCGGGTGACGCCCTGAAGGAAGGCTATCAGGAGCGTTATCTCGTGAACAACCAGAACGAGATGGAGCCGCGGCTGAGCATAGGAACTGGCCTTAGTTTGAAGCGCGAAGATGGAAGTCTGCGTGACCGTTTCTTCGGACGAGTGATGTGGCCCATCTTTACGGCAAGCGGTCGTGTGGCAGGCTTTGGAGGTCGCGTGCTCGATGCAGCTACGAAGGGGGTCGCCATCAAGTATCAGAACTCGCCCGAAAGCATCATCTATAGTAAAAGGAAGGAACTCTTCGGTCTTTTCCAAGCGCGTCAAGCCATCCGAAAGGCCGACCTCTGCTATCTTGTGGAAGGCTATACGGACGTGATGGCGATGCATCAGCAGGGCGTTGAGAACGTTGTGGCGTCATCTGGAACAGCACTCACGGCCGAGCAGATTCACCTCATCCACCGCATCACAAGCAACATCACGGTCATCTTCGACGGCGACGATGCAGGCATTCATGCAAGCGAGCGAGGCATCGATATGCTCCTTTCCCAGGGCATGAACGTCAAGCTCCTACTCCTGCCCGATGGAGAAGACCCCGACAGCTTTGCTCAGAAGCACTCCGCAACCGAATATCAGCAGTATCTGCAAGAAAATCAGGTCGATTTCATCACGTTCAAAGCCTCGCATGCTTTGGATGGCAAGAAGGACGAACCCGATGCAGAAGAGCGACTCATCCACAACGTGGCCGAGAGCATCGCAATCATCCCCGACGAGATAAAACGCACCATCTATATCCGTCACGCTGCCAAGCAGTTGAATATGCCCGAGAGGCTCATCACGGCGGCTGTGAATGCACAAAGGAAGAAAGAACAGCCACAGGCCTCTTCTGGTGAAGGAGCAAATAATTCTTCCGCAGAAAAGGCTTCTGCCTCTCTTCCTACGAGGGAAAGAACGGGAGGGGTTCTGGCGTCTGAATCCCCTATCGCTCAGATGATTATACGCAACGGCGAAAAGATATTCTGCTACATCGAGGACAACGAGGGCAAAGAAGTGCCTTTGACCGTAGCCCAGTACATTTCCCTGAGCCTCAAAGACGACGACATCCAGCTCCAAACGCCCGTTTACAGGCAGATACTCGATGAAGCAGTTGAGCAATCGCATACACCCAACTTCCGTGCCGAGCAGTATTTCATCAATCATCCCGACGAGCAGATTCGCGACCTTTCGCTCAAGTTGGGAACAGATTCTGTGGAGTTGAGCAAATTGTTCGAAACGCCCGCACAAGCAACGCTTCCCATGGGCGAAGAACCTGCGGAAGCCACTTCCGACGAACGGCTCGACGAGGTTGTACCCAGCCTGATTGCCAGCTATAAGCTCAGCGTCGTTCAAAAGTCATTGCAGGACATCATCGAGCAGATGAAACGCCCAGAAGTAAAAGAGGACAAAGAGAAGAGCAGCCAGCTGATGAAAGAGTTCAACGAGAAGTCCAAACTCTCAAAGGAACTCGCCAAAATTTGCGGCGCCCGCGTTGTGCTCAAATAAAAGCCAATAAATACAACACAAGAAAAAAAAAGCCCCGCTCCTGTGAGCGAGGCTTTTGTCTTAATACCGCTTTATGCCGGTCAGTGCGAGCAGCCCTACTTCATGAGGACTTTCTTACCATTCTTAATGACGATACCCTTGTAGTCCTTACCAACCACTTGTCCGGAGAGATTGTAGATAGTCTCTGACTCGTGCAGTTGAAGCAGCCTGAATGTGTCAAGATTGTTGGTTAAACAAGCCAAAGCCTGATGCAAAACTGACAATTTGTAAAGCAAAAGCGGCTTTTTGCTTACACTGAATGTTTATGCAGACGCGCATAGAGCGACGAAAAGGGCTTTGACCTTGATTTTTGACCCTCGGACAAAAAGAAGGGCTTAAATCAAGTTCGTACTGAAAACCAGCAAGATACAATTCAAGATAACTAAATTCATAATTCAAAATTGACAACTCCACTTAGCAAAAGCAGCCGTTTTGACCCGAAATTGCACACTTTTTGACGCGTGATGTCGGTAAACTTCACACGAGGAATTTTGAAACTTCACACGTGGACTTTGAAAACTTCACACGTGAAGTTTGAAAACCCCACCTGTAGAGTCGGGCAAATCCTTGCATAATCTATGCATATTCCACACTTTTGACGAGTGTGCAAAAAGTGACAAAATGACACTAGATCGATTGAAATTATCAATCCTTATTGATTGAAGTCTTTTTGATGTCGAAGAGATAGGACACTTTGGCGATGATGGTGCTGTTGGCGCTACGGGCGAAGGGGTCTTTCTTCGAGTTGCCGAAGATGTCGCTCAAAGCATAGAAGTAGCGGCCCTCGATGATGAAATGGTGGCCGTTCTTCGTGCTGATGTCCATTCCGAGGCCGCCCGTAATGCCGTATTCGAACTTCTTCTCTACGTTCATGTCGTGCTGATTGGGCAGGCCCTCGAGCAGAAACTGAGGAGGGACATAACCTGAACCGTCGCCTGTTGTCTTCACCGTCTCGCCTATGACAAAGCCCAGTTGCGGTCCGACATTGAGGAAGCCTTTCACGCCTCCATGTTCACGTCCGAAGCCCAGATTGGCCAGCAGGGGAATCTGAACGTAATGGACTGTTCGCTGATACAGGTTGTCGCCACTCTCCGTCTTCTCCTTCCAGCCCGCTTGCGAATAGTTGACTTCCCCTTGAAAAGCGCAGAGCATCTTGAAATACTTCTCGCAAGTGTAGCGCACCGTAACGCCCATCACTGCACCTGGCTTGAAAGTTTGCTTGATGGAGGGCTTGAACATGACTTTGTTCACAGCAACGCCACCATTAACGCCTATGGCAAGGTCTGTGCGCGGCTCGCCGACCTGAGCTAACGCTAAATGAAAAATGAAAAATGAAAAATGAAAAATGAAAAGGAGGCGTTTCATCGGATTAGCTCTATCTTGCTTTCGGGTGTGTAATGGATAAACTGGACGAAGCTGTTGGTGAAGCTCAATCCCGATGTGCTGCGCTCGAAGCGGAACCAGTTCTGGTAGGGCTTCTGGCGAAGGCTATTCTGCATCTGTTCGAAAGTGTCGCCTTGCGTAGCGAGGCCCGTCAGGAAGTAACACCCGAGGTCGAACCCCAAGGCTGCATAGCGAGGATTCTCCTTCAAGATGTATGCGCGGAAGTTCCTTGCATAGGTGCGCTCGAAGCGCTTTATCCTGTCGTCCAAACGATTATAATAGCATGGAGAGACGATATAGGTGTCGAAGGCAAAGAAATCGCCCATCAGCGTCTCTGCTTCGTCTTGCCATTCGGAATAACCGACGAGCGAAAGGCGGTACTGCGGATGATTCTGGCGGAACGCTTTTAGGTGCGAAAGGAGAGTGTTAAGCGAAGGTAGGCTGCTGTCATCGAGGACAATCATATTCTCGCGGAACTGATTGAAGGCAGTCTCATAGGCGAAATCATCGCCTTCGATGGCAAGTGTTCTGGGCGTTACGGAACGCTCGGAAAGCCCCTGAGTGATAGCTTCTGTCAGCAGTTTGCCCTTGAAATCCGTTTTGCCGCTGTTCACGATTACATAGTTCCTGTCCGCATAAAAACTCATAAACTTCTTGGTAGCAGCTTCGAAGAGGACAGTATTGGAAGGCGTAGCGTTATAGACGAGCGGATAATCCTGCATGGTTTGGCCCGTGAAGAAAGGTAGAACGAGACGTGTTCCACGTTCCTTGCAGGCTTCGGCCACAGCAGGAATCTGCGTCGCAGAAGCAGGACCGAACAGCACGTCCAACTCACCTATCTTTGGAAGTAAAGCCTCGACCTGAGCAGAAGTTGTTCCGCAATCCCACGCATGGATGTCGAGATTGACGCCACTCTTGCGAACGCTGTCCGCAGCCATCAGCAAGCCACGATAGAACTCCACCATCTTCTTGTCGCTAAGCGGAAGCATCACGCCAACCTTCAGGTCGGATATGACGGTACGAATAACTCGGAGTGGCTTCTCTGGCACTTCACTGACAGGCACATAGCTTATCTGTTGTTGCTTCTTGGGGATAATCAGCAAAGTGCCTTTCTTCAACTTCTGGCGTTTCACGTCAGGATTGGCAGCCTGAAGCTCCATGATAGAGACGCCGTAATTGGCAGCCACACTCTCCCAAGTCTCGCCCTTGACAACGGAATGCATGCCCTCGAGCGTCGAAAGTATGCCCTGACCGAATAAAAGCATCGGCCAAAGACAATAAAGAAGTATTAAAATACGTTTCATCTATGCAAAGGTACGAAAATAATTCATAATTCATAGTTCATAGTTCATAATTATTTTGTATTTTTGCACAAAATATATAAAAGATGAAGCGTATCCTATTCTTTTTCCTTGTTCTGATGCCTCTTATGGCTTGGGCACAATCACCAACAGTTGACCCATCCGCCACATATTACCTAACCAATGAAGAGGGAGAGGAAGAGACTGATGTCATTGCTCCCGACACAAAGCCGCTGAGCGCACCTGTCCGAATAGTGTTCAAGGCCAATCTGAGCGAGCCGTGCAACGTGCTCTACACCTGGACTATCACTAACACGAAAACCAACACAGGCGGCAACACGAGCGAACCCATCCTGCGTCGTGGCAGTCAATATGGCGAGTTCGAGGAACTCGAGATGGATTTCAACGAAAGCGGCAGCTATGCTGTTCAGCTGAATGCCCGATTCTATGACGAAGAGGGGGAAAACATCCTCTACGAATTCCCCGAAGAAGGCGAAGACCCCAAAACCATCAGATTCTCTATCAGCGAAAGCAAGTTGGAGTTCCCTAACGGCATCTCTCCAGGCTGCAGCATAGGTCAGAACGATGAGCTCAAACCCAAAGAAGGCTTCAAGGGTATTGTAGAATTCCATGCAGCAATATTCAATCGCTGGGGAAAGAAGCTCTATTCGTGGGACGACATACATGGCGGATGGGACGGTAAGGTGAATGGGAAAGTCGTGAAAGACGGCGTCTATTTCCTTCGCGTAACAGCCAAGGGAAGCGACGGCATTGACTACAACATCAAGAAAGCCATCAACGTCATTACAAGTTACAACAATGCCGAAAGCGAAGGCACCACAGATGGCGAGTGAACAGAAGATTTGCGTGGAGGGTGCTCGCGTCCATAATCTGAAGAACGTGGACGTTGAGATTCCGCGTAACAGTCTTACTGTATTTACTGGTCTCAGCGGTAGTGGAAAGTCGTCGCTTGCTTTCGACACCATTTATGCAGAAGGTCAGCGCCGCTATATCGAGACGTTCAGTGCTTATGCTCGCAACTTCTTGGGCGGAATGGAACGACCCGATGTCGATAAGATTACAGGGCTGAGTCCCGTCATCAGCATCGAGCAGAAGACCACCAACAAGAACCCCAGAAGTACCGTCGGCACAACTACCGAGATATATGACTTCCTCAGGTTGCTTTACGCAAGGACTGCCGAAGCCTATTCCTACGTCACTGGCGAGAAGATGGTGCGCTATACGGAAGAGCAGATTATTGACCTGCTCCTGAATGAATACCTGGGGAAACGCATCATCCTGCTGGCTCCGCTCGTCAAGAACCGCAAGGGACACTACAAGGAACTCTTCGAGAACATCCGTCGCAAAGGATATCTCTATGCTCGCGTGGACGGCGAAATGCAGGAACTCTTGCCTGGCATGAAGCTCGACCGCTATCGCAATCATAGCATCGAGGTTGTGATTGACCGCCTTCAAGTGCAGGAGAGAGACGATAAGCGACTCGTTCAGAGTGTCGCCATTGCCATGAAGCAAGGCGAAGGCGAAATGCTTGTCTGCAATATGGACACAAACGAAGTGCGCCATTACAGCAAGCACTTGATGTGCCCCACAACAGGTATCTCCTATCACGACCCAGCTCCTCACGACTTCTCGTTCAACAGTCCTCAAGGCGCTTGCCCGCGTTGCAAGGGCCTTGGCTTCGTTCATATCATCGACCGAAACAAGGTCATTCCCGACCCTACCCTTTCGCTTCGCGACGGAGGCTTCGCTCCGCTTGGCAAAGCAAAGCAGGCTATGATATTCTGGCAAGTGGAAACTGTGCTCGAATCTTATGGATGTACGGCCGATACACCACTTGGCGAGGTTCCTGAAGAAGCGATAGACGAAATCTTGGAGGGCAGTCCTGAACGCATCCGAATTAGTGCCAGCAAGACGAAAACCACGAATGATGTCTATACGGAATTCGACGGTTTGGTCAAATACATTGAGCAAATGAAGGATGCTGAAGTTGGTGTTGCGGCTCAGCGATGGGCCGAGCAGTTCAGCGGAACCTGTGAATGCCCCGAATGCAAAGGCCAAAGATTGAAAAAAGAGTCGCTTCACTTCCTGCTCGACGGCAAGAATATCGCCGAAGTATCTGCTCTTGAACTGGGACAGCTCTACGAATGGC
This sequence comes from uncultured Prevotellaceae bacterium, assembly GCA_900320565.1. Classification (GTDB taxonomy): domain Bacteria; phylum Bacteroidota; class Bacteroidia; order Bacteroidales; family Bacteroidaceae; genus Physcousia. The sequence goes on along the minus strand of ONSR01000006.1, from coordinate 3,615 downwards.
TGGAAGGTTTGGACAAGAGAATCAGCAAGCGTCAATTGGCTATTGCACAGGAAATCACAAAGGAAATAAAGACCAGACTGAAGTTCCTGCTTGATGTCGGACTTGACTATCTGTCACTTTCGCGTCCCTCGATGAGTCTTTCTGGTGGCGAGAGTCAGCGAATCCGCTTGGCAACACAGATCGGAAGCCAGCTTGTAGGCGTCCTCTACATACTCGACGAACCCAGTATCGGCCTGCATCAGCGCGACAACATCAAGCTCATCCATTCCCTTCAGGCACTTCGAGACGCAGGCAACACCGTGCTGGTCGTGGAACATGACCGAGAGATGATGGAGAATGCTGACTACATCGTCGATATAGGTCCCCTTGCTGGTCGTCGAGGAGGCGAAGTCGTCTTCCAGGGAACTTACAAGGAAATGCTGAAAAAAGACACGCTGACAAGCAAATATCTGAAGAACGAACTGACAATCGACCCACCTTTAGAATATCGAAAAGGCAACGGTCTTTCGTTGACCATCAAGGGTGCGAGCGGTCACAACCTGAAGAATATCGACGTCTGCATCCCGCTTGGAAAACTGATTTGCATAACTGGCGTGAGCGGAAGCGGCAAGAGTTCGCTCATCAGCGAAACGCTCTACCCCATCCTGAGCAAGCATTTCTATCGCTCGCTGGCTGAACCTCTGCCCTACAAAGCCATTGAGGGACTGGAGAATATCGACAAGATAATTGACGTTGACCAGAGTCCTCTTGGCCGCACACCTCGCTCTAATCCAGCCACTTATACAGATGTCTTTACTGACATCCGCAAGCTTTTCGTGGAACTTCCTGAGGCAAGAATCCGAGGTTACAAGCCTGGCAGATTCTCCTTCAACGTGAAAGGTGGACGTTGTGAAACTTGTGGCGGCAATGGTTACCGCACCATCGAGATGAACTTCCTGCCCGACGTCTTCGTGCCTTGCGAGGAATGTCGAGGAAAGCGCTATAACAGAGAGACGCTCGAAGTCAGGTTCCGAGGCAAGAGCATCGCGGATGTTCTGGATATGACTATCAATCAAGCGGTTGAGTTCTTTGCCAATCAGCCCACGATACTTGGTAAGATTAAGGTCTTGCAGGAAGTCGGATTGGGTTACATCAAACTTGGTCAGCCCAGCAACACCCTTTCTGGAGGTGAGAGTCAGCGCGTCAAATTGGCTGCAGAACTGGCTCGAAGAGATACGGGACGCACGCTCTACATCCTCGACGAACCCACTACAGGACTGCATTTCGAGGACATTCGCGTCCTGCTCGACGTGCTTGGCAGGCTGGTGGACAAAGGCAATACGATTATCGTCATAGAGCACAATCCCGACATCATCCGTTCTGCCGACTGGATTATCGAGATGGGACCAGGCGGAGGACGCAATGGTGGCGAGGTTCTTTACTGTGGAACTCCAAAAGAAGAGCATACAAAATGAGGCGTTATACATTATTAATATTAGCGTTTTGGGCTTTCGCTTCGGGTTGGGCACAGAACAAAGAGCTGGATCTATTGATTTTCAAATACAGAAACAACCCAGCCGTAGAATACAAAAACAGCAAGGATTCCATTCCAGACGAAACGGGTGTCAAGGTACTCGAAACTTTGGATTTTGGCGAAGCAACCAGCCTCATCCAGCCGTTTTTCAGCGAGTACGAGCAGATTAAAGGTTTCAAGAAACTAAAGACAACTAAGGTTCTGAAAATCAAAGGAAACCTATTCAAAAAATTTCTCCTAAACAAATTGTTTGACATCCGTGTTTGGGAGAGCGAAAACGGCTATAAGGATATGGTGATTGAGTTCGACGGATGCACCTATATCATCATGCATATTGGCGGCTTCTACAAGGAAAAAGAACTCGCACAACACATCAAAATCACAAGTTTACAATAGCCTTTCCCAGAAAGAGGTAAAGCTCATAGAATAAATAGGTTAAGGTGTTGGAAAAACTAGGCGTGCTTAATTGGCAAACTTAACGTGCCAAGTTGACGAACTTAACGTGTTAAGTTTACAAAGATGACGTGCCAAGTTTTCTGCTTTAACTAACGATATGAAAGAAAAACGTGTTTTTCTTTTGTTTTTCTCCCACTAAATTGTATCTTTGCAGGCAGTTCTACTTTTGGCACGACATTTGTAGAACAAGGGCAAATAGTAAATTGTAAATGGTCAAATAGTAAATAAAGTAGATGACAACAAACTTTTCACCCGATACGTTCAACATCCTGAACTTCAGCAAGGAAGAGGCGAGCCGACTGCATTGTGGCAGCGTTTCTCCGCTACATCTCCTGCTGGGCATCATCCGACATACTGACAACAAAGCCAGTCAGCTCTTGGCATATTACCTGCCAGATGGGGTGTCTCAGCTCAAGAGTCAGCTCGAAATGACAGCCCGTCAGCATCAAGTGCTCATCTCTCCCACCCCTGCCGACATGAATTTCGACACGCAGGCAAACCGCATCATGCGTCTCTGCAAGCTCGAAGCAAGCCTGATGAAGTCCGAAACAATCGAACCGATTCACGTCTTGCTTGCTATTCTGAAGGCAAACGACAACGAGGCTAGCGACATCTTGCAGCGTCTCGACATCACATACGAGAAGGTCAACAGTCAGCAGACCACAGACAACAATCAGTGGTCGGGCGATGGAATGGACGATGACGACGAGGATATGGAGCCCGTTTCTGCTGGTTTGGAGGGCAATATGATTCAGGTCCGCCAGCAAAAGAAGCAGGAGAGCAAGACGCTAGCCCTCGACAACTTCGGCACAGACCTTACTTATATGGCTGCAAACGACTTGCTCGACCCAGTTGTGGGACGAGAGAAAGAAATCGAGCGAGTTGCTCAAATCCTGAACCGACGCAAGAAGAACAACCCGATTCTCATTGGCGAACCAGGTGTGGGAAAGAGTGCCATCGTGGAAGGACTCGCTCAACGCATTGTGGCTCACCGCATTAGCCGAACACTTTGGAACAAGCGAATCGTGGTGCTCGACCTTGCTAGTGTTGTAGCAGGAACAAAGTATCGCGGTCAGTTCGAAGAGCGTCTGCGCTGCATCATCAAGGAGCTTCAGCAGAATCCTGAGGTCATCGTCTTCATCGACGAGATTCACACCCTCGTTGGAGCCGGCAATGCTGCTGGCTCGATGGACGCTGCCAACATGCTGAAGCCAGCACTAAGCAGAGGTGAGTTCCAATGTATCGGCTCCACCACGCTCGATGAGTTCCGCAAAACGATTGAGAAAGATGGTGCTCTCGAACGCCGTTTCCAGAAGGTTTTGGTCGCTCCAACGACTGCCGACGAGACCCTTCAAATCCTTCAAAACCTGAGAGATAGATACGAGAAACACCATAACGTGCGCTACACGGACGAAGCCTTGATGGCTTGCGTCAAGTTGACTGGCCGTTACATTACTGACAGGAGCTTCCCAGACAAGGCAATCGATGCCCTCGACGAAGCAGGAAGTCGTATGCGAATCCAGAACTTCCCTGTTCCTGAGGATGTTATGAAGCTCGAGAAACTCGTTGAGGAACTCGAGGGAAAGAAGCTCGATGCTGCCGAGAAGCAAGACTTCGAAGTGGCTGCCGACCTTCGCGACCAATGC
>ONSR01000013.1 GCA_900320565.1 uncultured Prevotellaceae bacterium | reverse complement strand
GAGACGGAAAGCATCATGGTGCTCAGCGAGAACGGCTTCGGCAAGAGAACCAGAGTGAAAATCGACGACGAAGATGTCTATCGCAAGACAAGCCGTCATGCTAAGGGCGTCAAGACCCTCGACATCACCGAGAAGACAGGCTACCTCGTTGCCATCACCGTTGTGAAGGACGAAGACGACCTGATGATTATCAACAAGAGCGGCACAACAATCCGCCTGCATGCCGATGTCATCAAGGAAACGAAGAGTCGCGTCACACAAGGTACGAAGGTCATCGAGCTGAAGAAGCGCAACGACGTCATCTCGCACCTCAGCGTAGTTCCTCGTGCCGACGAAGAGCCGGAAACAGAAGAAGGCGCTGAAACACAAGAAACAACAGAAACAAGCGAACAACAATAAAGCAAGTTTTATACATTAAATTATTATAAGACATGAAAAAGATTATGCTTTCGATGGCACTGCTCCTCAGTGTCGGTACCATCATGGGACAGGTAGATAAGGCAGCCCTCAAGGCCCTTCAGAAAGAAGCAAAAGCTCAAATGGCAGAGGCTCAGAAGATTAACGAAGCCATCACAGCTAAGATAAACGAGAAGACTGCTTCCGAAGAGGAAATCATGACTGAATGCAAAAAGAGTCAGGCCATCATCCGCAAAGCACTCAAGAGTGGCGGTGTCCCTGAAAACAAGCTGGGCGAAGCATACAAGACTTATGTGGAGATGACATTCTTCCCTCATAACATGATGCTTCAGCATGCCGTCAACAAGGAACCCTTCGACACAGCATTCTTCTACACCAACCTGAAGAACATGACAGATGCTCTGCAAGGCGAAATCAAGAATACAAAGGTCACGAAGGGCGAAGCTGGAAATGAAGTTTACATCAAGAACAGAATCGCTAACCTGGCACAAAGCGGCGACTACTACATCTATGCAGCTCAGTTCAACAGCGATTGCGGCAGGTACGACAAAGCACTCGAATCCTTCGAGACAGCAATGAACTACACGCAGAAATACCCCGAAGTGGCAGACAAGGCACAGCTCCGCATCCCTGCAGAGCAGATTGCTTACTATGCCTTCCATACCGCTCACGAAGGTAAGATGTACGACAAGATGGACGGACTCTACGAAAAAGCCATCCAGTTTGCCGAAGGCGCAGCCGGTACTAAACAAGTGATGGCAGAGTCTTTCCGTGAACGTGGCGATACAGTTGCTTGGGCAAACTTCGTGCGCGACTTCACACTGAAAGACCCCAAGGCAAACGAAGACTTCATCCAGATCCTGATTTCCCATTTCCTCAAGCAAGACAAGCAGGCAGGGCCTTCAAGCAACCTGACGATGCAATACGTCGATGAAATCCTCGCTAAGGAGCCGGATATCTACATCGCTCAGTACGGTAAGGCCTACAAGCTGTTCGAGCAGGAGAAGTACGACGAAGCATTCGAGGCCTACATGAAGTGCACAGAACTGCAGAGCGACAACTACGAAGGGTGGTATCAAGCTGGCCTTTGCAAGTATCGTAAGGCTCTGGCTCTGAACGCTACAGTCAGCACAATAAAGAACCAAGCCGAGGCAAAGAAGACTCTCGAGAAGACGAGAAGCATCTTCGGCGAGGCAATTCCTTTCTTCGAGAAAGCTCGCGAATGTGTTCCTGATGAACCCATGAAGTGGGCATTCGAACTTCGTCAGTGCTACTCTGTTACAGGGCAGGCTGCCAAAGCTGCCGAAATGGACAAGTTGCTTCATAGTTATGAGGTGGGTATTGTTCCTTGCATTCTTGTTCCCAGCCTTTCTTACGGTAAGTCCCGCCAAGAAAGAGAAGCCTGAGAAGCCGAAGCAGGAGAAACTTGCAACGCTCTACAAGAATGCAAGGAATGCAGTAAAGAACCTGAGGGATCAGGATGCGGCTCGCAAAGCATTGCTTGATGCGCTTGCCCGCCCTGAACTTCAGAACAAGCAGAAGGCGAAGATATACTACTCTGCCGCTTTGCTCGAGGAGTCTGTCAATGCCATAGAGAATCAGAAGGCTTACCTCAAACAGCCTTACGATACGGCTAAGTTCTTCAACAAGCTTTGCGATATGTATGGGCAGCTTCGCCTCTGCGACAGCGTTGATGTGCTTCCGGATGCAAAGGGAAAGTGCCATCCTTCCTACAGGAACAGGACGCATTCCCTGCGCATGAAGCATCTACGCAACATGCTGAGCGGCGGTAAGTTCTTCCTTGCCAAGAAGAACTATGCGGCAGCTTATCCATTCTTCGACAATTATTGCGAACTTTCACCTGATTCGAGCGCCACGCTTTGGGCAACAGTCTCGGCTTTCCTCACAGACAACTATGCCGGAACGGTGAAGCATGCCGATGCCGCAATCTCATATACCGACCCAACTACGGCAGCTATCCTGCAGGAATACAAGGTCCGCTCTTACGGAGCTCTCGGTAATGATACGGCTTGGCTCGCTTCCCTGAAGGATGGCGTCATCAAGTATCCGCGTCACGACTGGTTCTTCGTGCAGCTCTCCGATTGGTGTAACCGGCAGAGAAGGTTCGACGTCGAGCGGAAACTGGCAGACAGACTTATCGGTCAAGTTGGCAACAAGCCTATTTATCATTATGCCAAGTCGAAGAGTTATCTCTCCGAAGAGAAATACGACTCCTGCATAGCCTATGCAGACAGTTGCATTGCCCTTCAGCAGGACTTCGCCGATGCCTATTATAATAAAGGTATAGCCTATCTGAATATGGCTGTGGTTGCTCAGGAATCATGCCCCAAAGATGTGAATCATCCTGATTATTTTGATGCAAAACAAGTCATTCAGGAATACTATCGGCAGGCTCGTCCCTGCATGGAAATGGTTCGCAAGCTGCAACCTGACAGGATAGACCGTTGGGGCTCGCCGCTCTATCGCATCTACCTCAACCTCAATCTTGGTGATGAGTTCGACGAGATAGACCGCCTGCTCAATCAGAAGTAATAAGAATCAGCAAGGAAACCAATAAGACAAAGAAGGAAGCCTCAATCGAAGCTTCCTTTCTTTTTAGTCGTTATGGACAATCACCTTTACTTTCACGATACGTCGTTTCTCAACTTCAAGCACGTCGAAAGTGAAGCGTTTGTACTCTATTCGTTCGCCTTGGGCAGGGAACTCTCCCTTAATCTCCAGCAATAATCCTGCCAAAGTCTCTGCCTCGCCCTCGATGTTCTCGAAGTAATCGTCGTCGAAACCCAGTATCTTTGTGAAGTCCGACATGAGTGTCTTTGCCTCGAAGATGTAGGTGTTTTGATTGAGACGCTGGTAGGGCTTCTCCTCGTCGTCGTATTCATCGTTGATTTCGCCCACGATTTCCTCCAAGATGTCCTCCATCGTGACGATTCCGCTGGTGCCTCCGAACTCATCTACCACAATGGCGATGTGCACTTTGTTTGCTTGGAAGTCGCGGAGGAGGTCGTCCACCATCTTCGTTTCAGGCACGAAGTAAGCGGGACGGATGAGTGTCTGCCAACGAAAGCCTTGAGGCTTGCCGAGGTGGGGCAGGAGGTCTTTGATGTAGAGCACGCCTTTTATGTTGTCTTGCGAATCTTGATAAACGGGGATGCGACTGTAGTTGTTCGCCACGATGCAGGCAAGCACGTCTTTGAAAGAGTCCTTTATGTCGAGGTCAACAATATCGACGCGGCTCGTCATAATCTCTTTCACCATCTCGCCTCCGAAGCGGATGATGCCCTTCAGCATGTTGCTCTCCTCGGCGATATCCTTCTTGTCGGTCAGTTCCATAGCCTTCTCCAAGTCATCTACCGTCAGCATATCTGCTTCGTGATTGGCAAGGCGTTTTGTGATGACTTTGCTTCGAATGAGCAGTTTACTCAAGGGCCAGAACACTTTGCTCAGTACCTGCAGCTTCGGAGCGGCGAATCGACAGAAGGCAAGCGCATGCTGAGCGCTGTAGGTTTTGGGAATTATCTCGCCAAAGAGCAAGAGCAGGAAGGTGAGGAGCACCGTCATGACGAGGAACTCGAGCCATACTGCCTGTCCGAAGTCGATGGTCTTGTCGAAGCAGAAATACAGGATGATGATGACGGCAACGTTCACCAAGTTGTTGCTGATGAGGATTGTGGCGAGCAGACGTTCGCTATCGTCGAGCAGAGAAGCCACTTTCTCGTCGGCTTTATGCTCGCCCTCGTCGATGGTACTTCTGTCGTTGGGCGTGAGGCTGAAGAAGGCTATCTCGCTTGCCGAGACGAAGCCAGAGCACAGGAGCAGCACGATAACTATGCCGAAAGCAATCCATACGCCTGTCGAAGGCATGTGGACACTTACTGTACAGATTTGGTCGATTAACTCTTGCCAGTTAAGCATATTTGGGAATCTTATTTATTTAACGTCTGAAGTTATCAGGCTTTTGTAGTTAAGTAGTGAGTAGTTAAGTAGTTAAGCCAGTACCTCTTTCGCTTGTTTTCTGCTTCCCAAGCATTCGGCTTTACTACTTAACTACTTAACTACTGGCTACTTCATGAGCTTGAATTATTGATTCTGAGGCTGTTCTGGCGTTTGAGGCTTGGGCGAAAGCATCTCCAACGATTCTGCCCAAATCTCCGTAACGGTGCGACGAATGCCGTTCTGGTCATCGTAAGTGCGTGTGTGAATCTGTCCTTCGATGAAGAGTTTGTCGCCCTTATGCACGTATTTCTCGACCACTTCTGCCAGTTTGCGCCAAAGCACGACGTTGTGCCATTCCGTACGCTCAGGCACTTCTGTTCCGTTCTGCAACGTATAGCCGCGTTCCGTCGTTGCCAGTCTCACACTTGCCACGCAAACTCCTGCGTCAACATATTTAACCTCGGGGTCTCTCCCGACGTTGCCTATTAACATTACCTTATTCATATCTTTCTTCCTTTTTCTTTGCAAAGATATAAAATAATTCATAATTCACAATTCACAATTCACAATTATTTCGTAATTTTGTACTCACAAGCTAACAATATTATGAAACATCTACTCTTATTCCTCCTTATGTTTTTGCCTTTGACGGCAAATTGTCAAACCACAGACGCACAGAAATGTCAGATAAGATGGGGCACCTTCAACATCCGTCTGCAGAACGATGGCGACGAGCGAGCCGGCTTTGGATGGAGCGTTCGAAAGGACAGAGTTGCCAATTACATTAAGCGGAACCACATCGAAATCGTGGGTATGCAGGAGGTTCTCCATGTTCAGCTCGAGGACTTGCTTGCCCGTCTGCCTGAATACGACTATGTTGGGGTGGGGCGTCACGATGGTAAACAGGGTGGAGAATATTCGCCTGTTTTCTTCCTGAAAGATAAGTTCGATGTCCTCGAAAAGGGTAATTTCTGGTTGAGCGAAACGCCAGATGTGCCTGGCTCGAAGGGTTGGGACGCAGCAATAGAGCGTATTGCCAGCTATGCCAAACTCAAGGACAAGCAGACGGGCAAGGTCTTCATGGCTGTCAACACGCACTTCGACCACGTTGGCGTCAAGGCTCGTCGTGAGAGCGCCAAGCTCATCATGAAGAAGATTCAGGAGATTGTGGGCAATCAACCTGCCGTTGTAACGGGCGACTTCAACGTCACGGAGGATGACGAGGCATATACCACGATGACTACTAACACGTTCAAAATGAATGATGCCTATCACATGACGCCCAATCATACGGGAACGACCTACACTTGGCATCAGTTCTGCCAGCTTCCGCCACTCAAACGCGAGAAGATTGACTTCATCTTCATCACGCCCAACATCAGCGTCAATCGCTCTCATATCGAGATACCCGACCTCCAACACATGCTGTCCGACCACAACCCACATTGGGCAGACCTGGAGTTCTAACGTCAAGTTCCCAAACTTAACGTGCCGAGTTTGTATTTTAGGCATGCTTAGTTTGCGATTTAGGCGTGCTTAGTTTGCCAATTAAGCGTGGATAAATCCTCATGTGGATTTTGTAAAATTGATGAGTGTGATTAGAAAAGAATCACTTGAGAACGTAACTGTCCGTTTGGGATGATGGCAGAAACGAGGTGACTTGTACTATGGAAAAGGGTGAAACGTTCTGTGGAAAAGGGGTACTTGTGCTGTCGATTCCGTTCCCACACGCTCGCCCATATGAATTAGGGCGGCCGCCCCAATATCTAGGAGCGGCCGCCCTAATAAATGAGAGCGTGCGGTCGAATTTGATTTTTACGCTATATGAAGCATTCTCTCATCTTTACTTCCAACTGAGGAGGCGTCCTATCTGGTCGTATAGGCTTGCCCAATGTGCTCGGCTTTCTGCATCGGGAGCCGTCTGAGAGGCTGCCTTCGTCTTCTTCTCTAACTGTTGAAGCGTGTAGAGAACTGCTGGACGAACCTGCTGATTGCCGTTTCCGTAAGCCCGACTGAGGTGCAGATACATATTGTTCTGCAGGGCGACTCTGTAGGGAGAAACTTTCTTGTTGGTGTCCAACTCTGTGAAAATCATCTTCGTCAGGTCGGCAAGATAAGCCTGAGGCTTGTAGAGGTCGTTCAGGCTCTCCAAGCGATTCATCAGGTTTGTCACAACTGACTCGCCCACATAAATCGTCAGGTTCTGCGGAACAGCAGCAATACGATGGGCATAACTCATGTCGCGAAGCCAAACAGGCTCAGTCAGGACTTGCTCGTTCAAGAAGTTCAAGGCTGCCTTTTGCTTTTCGAGAGGCTGCGGGACATACACATCTTCTGTCGAACCCTTAGGCTGGAAGGTAATCTCGTAGCCACCGATGTTGCGAGTGACGTGCCCCATATAACGAAGGAATTGCGTGCGTATGTGCCCGTACATTACTTCTATATCGTTCCAGTAAAGGTCCTTCTCGTTGTCCTTGGTCCATTCCGGCAGAGCTTGTATCTCGCGTTTCAGGTTCAGGATGCCGTAGTAGCTTGCCTTGACTGCATCGTTGCCGAGGTCTTCTGTCTGGCGTCGTGGGTCAAGACGACCTTGTGCACTCTCCCCGTCGCCCCACCAAAGGCGCTTGTTCTGCTGTGCCTTGAGGGTCATGGGCTCGAGCATCTTGTGGTCTTCAGCCTCGTCTTTCGCGTCGAGCATGGGTGTGTAACCCCATTGGATGGCCCACTTGTCGTAATCGTTTATGCGGGGGAAGATGCCGATGCGGTCAATTCCGTCTTCGGGTTGAGCCACATAATTGAAGCGAGCATAGTCCATAATCGAAGGCGTATGGCCGTTTGCCTCAACCCAAGCCTTGTCCCTCAAAGAATCGACAGGAACGGTGGAACTGCTTCCGAAGTTGTGGCGGAGACCAAGCGTGTGACCCACTTCGTGGCTCGACACAAAGCGAATGAGCTGGCCCATCAGTTCCTCGTCATAGTTCATCTTCTGCGCCGCTTCATCGATGGAACTGCATTGTACCATATACCAGTTGTGTACGAGGCTCATCACATTGTGGTACCAGCAGATATGACTCTCGAGAATCTCACCACTTCGAGGGTCGTGAACGTTCGGTCCGTAAGCATTCTCGATGGGACTTGCAAGGTAGCGGATGCAACTGTAGCGCGCGTCCTCCATGCTCATGGTTGAGTCATTCTCGGGCCATTCCTCAGCACGGATAGCGTTCTTGAACCCTGCTTTCTCGAAGGCTTTCTGCCAATCGTTCACACCCATAATGAGGTATTTCCGCCATTGCTTGGGCGTAGCGGGATCGATGTAATAGACAATCGGTTTGATAGGCTCAACGAGTTCGCCACGACGCATCTTTTCGACATCTTCAGGACGAGGCTCCAGTCGCCAACGCGTCACGAAGGTTTTGCCTTCCACACGCTGCTGGTCGTCCGAGTAGCTTGTGTAACTGTCCGTGAAATAGCCGACGCGCGGGTCGAAGTAACGTTTCATCATAGGCTTCTCGGGCAGAAGGACGAAGCTTACATTCAAGCCAAAAGTAGCTTTTCCTGTGCGACTTGTTGCTGCCATTCTGCTTGTGCCACCGCCGTTGAACGTCTTTACTGTGCGAACTTCCGTGTTCATGGGGAACGACTTGATGTCCTCGATGTAGCTCATCTCATTGACTTGCCCTTGCAGGGAGAAGCCGTCCTTTACGGATTTAGGCAATCCGATGGCTGGATTATCCTGATTGAAGAACTGATTTACCTTAATCTTATAGAGTTTGTTCTTGTGACTCTCCACCTTAAACGCCCCAATGATGGGGTTTTCGTTGCTGATTATGATGGCTCGGTTGATGTTTTCTGTCGTGTCAGCAACATTGACGAAAAGCCTTGAACGCAGCAACAATTGGTCATCTGGAGCTACTTGGAAATAGACAGTTTGCTGATTGACTTGCTCACCACCGAACTTTCCGATGCCTGCAGGAGTTGAGGTGTAGCGGACAGTCGTCAGGAACTCCCTGCCAATCAGACTGTCTGGAATCTCGAAGAACCACTCGTTCTTCAACTTCATTACGTTGAAGAGACCTTTGCGGTCGATGCTTGGCTTCTCCACCTTAGCACTGTCCTTCGGCGCAGGCTGGTTCTTCTTTTTTCTTCCGAAGAGTTTCTTCTTGCCGTTTTTCGCTTGTTCCGTCTTGGGCTTATTCTGTTTCTCTTTTGCCCAAGTTGGTGCTCCAACCATTAACGTCGCTGCCAGAAGCAGGCTCAGATACTTTGCTTTCATGTCTGAAGATATTAAGTTTATTTGTTTGAACACGTTTATCCAAGAGACTTTATCGTAGCTTCGAGGGCTGCAATCTTGCTCTGAGCATCGGCAAGCTTCTTGCGTTCCAGTTCAACGACTTGAGCAGGAGCGTTCTGCACGAAGCGCTCGTTTTGCAGTTTCTTCTCGATGCCTGCCATGAAGCCTTGCAGACGTTTGATTTCCGTCTCTGCCTTCTCGCGCTCAGCATCTGCATCAATCAGATTGCCGATGGGCACTGCGTATTCGTCTGTACCAACAAGGAATGCCTGTGTTCCCTCGTTCTTCTCACTGATTTGCTCAATCTTGTCAAGACCTGCGAGCTTCTTAATGATTTCTGCAAGCGCTGGAATACTCGTCACACCATCTTTCGCTTTGCCTATAACCTGCAAAGGCAGAGGCTCGCGAGGCGAGATGTTCTTGCTCTGACGAACGGCACGAACACCGCTCACGACTTGCTTCATTTCCTCAATCTGAGCGATGAGCTGGGCATCTTCCTTCGTCGGAGCAGCTGTCTTGAAGGCCGATACCATCAGGGATTCACCGTCCTTACGCTCGGCAATATGTTGCCAGAGTTCTTCTGTAATGAAGGGCATGAAGGGATGAATGATGTGCAGGAGCTGGTCGAAGATGTCGAGCGTGGCCTCAAACGTCTTGGCGTCAATAGGAGTTTGATAAGCCGGCTTAATCATCTCGAGGTACCAACCGCTGAACTCATCCGTGAAGAGTTTGAAGGCAGCCATCAATGCTTCGTTCAAACGATACTTGCTGTAGAGGTCGTTTATCTCGGCATAAGTGGCATTCAGTTTAGCCTGCATCCACTTGATGGCCATCTCGTTTGCGTTATGGTTCGCGTTATCGTCTGTAACTTCCCAACCCTTGACGAGGCGGAAGGCGTTCCACATCTTATTGCAAAAAGCCATACCCTGGGCACAAAGCGCGTCGTCGTAGAGGATGTCGTTGCCTGCAGGAGCTGCAAGCATCATGCCCATACGTACTCCATCAGCACCATACTTATCAATCAGTTCAAGCGGATCGGGCGAATTACCCAGTGATTTGCTCATCTTTCGGCCAAGTTTGTCGCGCACGATACCCGTGAAATATACATTGCGGAACGGTATGTCGCCCATGTATTCCTCGCCTGCCATAATCATGCGAGCCACCCAGAAGAAGATGATGTCTGGGCCTGTCACGAGGTCGCTGGTGGGGTAGTAGTAGCTAATCTCTTCGTTGCCTGGGTTGTTGATGCCGTCGAAGAGCGAGATGGGCCAGAGCCAAGAACTGAACCAAGTGTCGAGGGCATCCTCGTCGCGATGGAGCATGTCCATCGTTATCTCTTTGCCGTACTTCTCTTGAGCCTTTGCAAGGGCTTCTTCTGGGGTGAGGGCAACAACAAATCTTTCTTCCTCTTCGCCGTCGATGAAGTAAGCAGGAATGCGATGTCCCCACCAAAGTTGGCGGCTGATGCACCAGTCCTGGATGTTCTCGAGCCAGTTGCGGTAGGTCGTGACGTACTTCGTGGGATGGAACTTCAGTTTGCCATCGAGCACGGGAGGCAGGGCGATGTCGGCCATGTGCTTCATCGAGAGGAACCACTGCTTGCAGAGACGTGGCTCGACTGCTGTGTCCTGATTGCGCTCGGAGTAGCCCACCTTGTTCTCGTAATCCTCAACCTTTTCAAGAAGGCCCGCGGCATCGAGATCCTTGACGATTTGCTTGCGCACGTCCATGCGGTCCATGCCCACATAGAGAGGACTCTGCTCGGAGATTGTACCGTCGGGATTGAAGATGTCTATCGTCTCGAGGTTGTGCGTCTTGCCAAGCTGGTAGTCGTTCACATCGTGAGCGGGCGTCACTTTCAAGCAACCCGTACCGAACTCGATGTCAACATAGCGGTCCTCGATGACGGGAATAACCCGGTTAACTAAAGGAACGATAACTTTGTGTCCGCGAAGCCATTGATTCTTCGGGTCTTTGGGATTGATGCACATTGCTGTGTCGCCCATGATCGTCTCGGGGCGCGTAGTGGCAACGACGGCATAATAGCCCTTGGCGTCCTTGTGCAGAACCTCGCCCTCTTCGCCTGTCGGAACAACGGGATTCTCGTCGGAATCGGCTACATAGTACTTCAGATAATACAATTTGCTCTTCTCGTCGCGATAGATGACCTCTTCGGTCGAGAGCACGGTCTGTGCCTTAGGGTCCCAGTTGACCATGCGAAGACCGCGATAGATGAGGCCTTTGTTGTAGAGGTCGCAGAAGACTTTCATGACGCTTTCGCTGCGCTTCTCGTCCATCGTGAAGGCAGTGCGGTCCCAGTCGCAACTTGCTCCAAGCTTGCGAAGTTGCTTCAGGATGATGCCTCCGTGTTCTTCAGTCCAAGCCCAAGCGTGTTTCAGGAACTCTTCGCGAGTGAGGTCACGCTTCTTGATGCCTTGTTCAGCAAGACGGTTCACCACCTTTGCCTCCGTAGCAATCGAGGCGTGGTCTGTGCCTGGCACCCAGCAAGCGTTCTTGCCATCGAGTCGTGCCTTACGAATCAGGATGTCCTGAATCGTATTGTTGAGCATGTGTCCCATGTGGAGCACACCCGTCACGTTTGGTGGAGGAATGACGATGGTGTAGGGCTCACGACTGTCTGGTTTGCTCGCAAAGAGCTTATGCTTTGTCCAGTACTCGTACCATTTAGCCTCGACTTCTGCGGGGCTGTATTTTGTTGCTAATTCCATGTTGAATATGTTATTATATAAGTTCTGTCAGATATGTTATGAAAAAGAAAAGCCAATGTGTTACGATTCCTGCAGCGATGCCTCCTATGAAGGTGCAGGTGAAGCTGCGGGAAATGAAATGACGGTAACCAAGCGAATCGAGTGTTGCAGCATCGGCACTGAGGAAACCGCTCCAGCACATTCCCATCGCTGTGAAGACGGCAATGGCGTTGCTGTCAATGATGCCTTTGCTCATCATCTCCGGAATGAGACCAAGGGCAGCACCAACCGTACCGAGTGCTGTGATGGGGAAGGCAACAAGTTCGCTCGCATTGAAGCCAAAGAGCCATTTGAAGACGAAGCCTGCTTTGCCGGCAAGAAGCGGCAGCAGTTCTGTACCTTGATATGCTTCTCCCGTATAAGTTCCCGTATCTGGGTCTGTGCCGAAGGTAAGTGTCATGACGAGCGTCGAGATGATGAGCACGCCAGGAATGATGGCGAGGCCAACCTCAACGCCACTCTTACCTCCGTCGAGTAAAGCATCAAGCACTCGAACAAAGAGTGTCTGCCGAGGGTCATCGGGATGGGTCTCGTATGGAGTACGCTCTGTCGTTTCGTCACTCGATATGACGTCTTCATCCTTGTATTGTGGGCACTCCTTGAGCACAAGCCTTTGCATGAGTCTTGTAGCGATGATGCTTCCGATGATGGCTCCCACAAGACCATAAAGCGGTTCTGTATAGAAGCCGTGTCCCATCATAAATATAATAACGAGCAAGCCCATCGCATAACTTCCTGCGAAGTTCACGAGACTGATGTGCTGAAAGCGTTTGAAGTAACGTGCAAACTGTGGGTTCTTTGCCACGGAGATGATGGCAGGCTTATCGCTGAGGAAAGTCATTAATGCTCCTGCAGAAGAAACGCCTGGCAAATTGAAGAGAGGGCGAAGTACAGGCTTAAGTATCCTTTGCAGCAAATCAACCACACCAAATACGCTGAAGATGCGACTTAATGCACCTGTCAGCACACACATGGCCATGAGATAGAATACGGTGTTGAGCAGCAAATCGTGGGCTGTCCTCATGATTGTGTTGAGCATATTCGTAAAGCCCATCACCGAGGAGAGGTAGCCGAAGATCGCTATGATGACTATCAGACAAGGTATGCCGCGAGGAATCTTTTTCATGGGTTAGAATATCTTTCCGCAAAGGCGGAAGTTGAGTACAGGATATGCTTTGAATTTAGTGATGATTCTCATTGCTTTGGCTCCACTGCCATCGATGTCGGTATCAAGTACCTTGATGTCGTTGCAATATACTGTAGGCTTGCCCCAGATGACGCATCCAATGTCGAATTTGAAGCCAATACGTTTCTTTGGTACACCTCGGCCAATGCCAATACCAACGTATGGCTTAACGAGATTAACCTTAAGTTTGCCGTTGATGTAGCCTTCGGCATCAGGTTCGAGCAAATAGTCTCCCAGTGCAAGACCAACTTTGTTGTCAGGGAACATGGCATTATATTCAGAAATCGCAATAAGCGACTCAGTGTTGTACATTCCCATTATATCCTCTGGACCAATGTACATACCTGCAGTAATATGAAAGCTTGTTAGGAATGGCACAGGCATCACGTTAACCAACAATTTGCCATTCTTCATCAATGTCTGTCCCTTTACTGGTATCTTGTAATCAAGGCCAGGAAAGGCTCTATTAGTTCCTACCGAAGTGTTGAACCCAATCTTTGGCATCATAGAAAAGCCTGCCTGCACATCAACAAAAGGTGTGATGGGCATACTGATATCTACTCCCCAACCCATTGTGCCAACTTCTGCGCCGATGGATAAGTGATTGAGAATGCGCAGGTCAGTCTGGGCTGATGCTTGTGATAACATCATAAATGCTGCTGCAAGAGCTAAAAGCATCTTTCTTTTCATACACTAATCGTTTATCTCGAAATAGTTTTCAAGGATGTCTTGTGCTTGCTTCTCCTTGTTGTCGATGTCGTGTATGACTTTGCCATGCTCGAGCAGGACAATGCGTTCGCTGATGTCGACGGTGTGTTGCAGATTGTGACTGCTGACGAGAATCGTGGCACCAGTCTCCTCGTTGTATTTCTTCAGCAAGTGCTTGATGGCATTCTGACTGCTTGGGTCGAGGAAGTTGAATGGTTCGTCAAGTATGAGTACTTTGGGACGAAGCAGCATGGCTGCCATGATGCCAACCTTCTGCTTGTTGCCTGCACTAAGCGTGCGGATGAGTTTCTTCTGGCCGGCCAGTTCGTCTGCCATGAAGTGCTGATACTGGGCAAGGAACTCCTGCAGCTGCTCGTCGCTGGTATCTGTAAGGCGGGCAATGAACTGGAAATACTCGTCGGGAGTCAGGTAGTCGATGAGGAAACTCTCGTCCACGAAAGCTCCTGTCCAGTCCTTCCATACTTCTGTCTCAGCAACATTGATTTCTACATCAGTCCCCTTCATGTGAACGGTACCTGTGTCAGCCTTGATGAGATCGAGGATAAGGCGGAAGAGTGTGCTCTTGCCAGCACCATTGTTGCCTACCAATCCCAGCAGTTCGCCGCTGTGGATGGTGAGTTCTGGTATATCTACGGCTAACTTTTCGCCGAACGTCTTCTTGAGGTCTTTTATAATAATATCCATAACTTGATTATTTTACGAGTTTCGTGAGGCACGGAAGCCTTCCATGTTCTTATAGCGTCTTGCCATGAACCGCGTATAAACATTACGCAGCCAGTATTGATGAGTTGCCATACCAATGATGCCAAGCACGGCAAGGAACACATATCCCCAGGGTTCGCCAAGCAAAGCCGTCGCAGCCTTCTCTAAACCAATCGGCAGGAAGAGGATGACGATGCTGACAACCTGCTGTGCCGTGTTGCCTTGTTTGCTTGTTATCTTTGTGTTCATGGGAAGTGTGTTGTCGTTATAGACTGCCATCTGGAAGAGGAGAGGGTAGAGTACGCCTGCTGTGAAGAAGAAGTAGCCGATGTTCATCCAGACGGACATCTTGCCGATTATCATCAAGGGTAGCAGAATGATGGGCGGAATGAGCAAGAGCGTGACGTTGAAGTAATACTTTGCCGTGAGCAGTTGCAGGATGCTCTCGCGGCGGCTCATCAGTCCGTCAATGTAGTTGCCCTCGTAGCACATAATCGTGATGAGTGTCATCATACCCAAGACAATATAGTTGTAAAGACAAATGAACGAGCGCATGAAGTTGTTGTCGTACACATCGCTGAAGTACATGATGACACTGAACAGCACCATCATGAACAAGCCGACAAGGAAACTCATTCTGACTGTCTTGTTGCGGAGGCGTTGCTTGACTTCGAGCTTCAGGTACTCGCCAAGCTTGCCGTAGCGATTCAGGAAATTAAACTGCGTGGCGTGTTTGATTTCCTTCTCCTCCTTCTTGCCCACTTCGTCGTGAACCATGCCCATCTGCAGCTTGTAGTTTGCCCAATACAACAGAGCAATGAGAGCACCAACCAGGAGGAAGGGCCACAACTTCCATTGCAGGAAATCATACATCAAGAGTGTGCACGGCATGTCGAGCGGGTCCTTGTCGGGCACGAGCATGATGGCAAGCAAGGCACCATGAATGGCAAGGGGCAAAAGCAGCCAAGCTAAGTGCTTCAAGATAAGGGCTCGGCAGAAGAGATAGGCGTAGCCGTTCATCACAAGAAGCAGCCACCAGCCAAGCAGCCATCCTATCGTAGCGCCCCAGCCCAAAGGAATAGTGATAGCGATGAGGGCGAACGGAACAAGCAGGAAGCCCCAATAGAGATTGCCCCAGGCAAGACCAGAACGTGTGAGGTAGATGTTCATCAGGAAACTTCTGCGGACAGGCAGTAGAGCATAGGGCTGTGCTTGCTGTGCCGGCGTCTCCTGTAGAATGAATCGCACCCAGAAGTCTGTTATCAATATGTAAAGCAAACCGCCGTCGAAGACATGGAATGCAGCCACTCCATTGTAGCTGTTCTTCATGCCCATAGCCATCACGACGCCCATGAAGATCAGGATGGCGGCATAATATAGCCACATGAAAGCCATCAGGAACTTCATGAAGCGGTTCTTGTCGAGCATAGGATGCCGCTCTTCTTTCAGGTCGGCATTCTTGCAAATCAATCTATAGAGTTGATACTTGTTCATTGTGCTAAATACTTTTCTGCTTCCATCGCAGCCTTCGCTCCGCTTGCTGCGGCTATGACTGCCTGGCGATAGTGCGGGTCGGCCACATCGCCTGCGGCAAAGACTCCAGGCACATTTGTACGGGGAGAGTCGCCTTCTGTCATGATGTAGCCCTCTTCGTTGGTCTTGAGCCAAGGCGAGAAGAGTTCGCTATTCGGGTGATGTCCGATAGCAAGGAAGAAGCCGTCGATGGGAAGGTCGTACTTCCTCTCGTCGCTTTCCCCTTTGCGGAAGACGAGATGTGCGCCTTCTACGCCGTTCTCGCCATAAAGTCCAAGTGTGTTTGTCTCAAAGAGCACTTCAATCTTCTCGTTGCTAAAGACGCGTTCCTGCATTATCTTTGAGGCACGAAGGAAGGGTTTGCGAACAATGAGATAGACTTTCGAGGCGAGTCCTGCCAGATAGGATGCCTCTTCGCAAGCTGTATCTCCGCCTCCAACGACGGCTACCACTTTCTTGCGATAGAAGAAGCCGTCGCAAGTGGCACAGGCACTGACGCCTTGTCCCATGTACTTCTGCTCGTCGCTCAAGCCCAAGTATTTTGCACTGGCGCCTGTGGCTATGATGATTGAGTCGGCAGTCCATTCGCTTCCATCATCGAGCTTGACCCCGAAGGGACGTATATCGAGGTTGACTTTCGTGCAGGCATTGGGGAGCATTTGCGTGCCGAAGCGTTCTGCCTGCTTGCGAATATTGTCCATCAATTCGTTGGCATCCACTCCATCGGGCCATCCGGGGAAGTTCTCGACTTCGGTGGTGATGGTGAGTTGTCCGCCTGGTTGAAATCCTTCGAGCAGAACGGGATTGAGGTTAGCGCGTCCTGCATAGATTGCTGCTGTGTAGCCTGCTGGGCCACTGCCTATGATAAGAAGTTTAGTGTGGTTCATATTTATCTCATATTATTAATAAGTACCTTTGGATAGTCTTTCTCTGGGAAGTTGAAGAACGTGTCGCTCAGTTGCAGATTGCCTTTGAAACTGAGGATGCTGACACGTTGCCAGTCGTTGTCTTCGCGAACACGGATGCAGAGGGGCTGGTAGTCGCTCTTGCGGATATCGATGTAAACCTCCTTGACATCCATCTTTGCATAGCGTGCACGGAGATAGACTTCGTAAACGGCTTCACCCCGAAGGACAGTTTCCTTCACAGTCATTTTGAAGCCTTTCTTGTAGATGTTCATGAAGGTGTAGGGGTTCATGGCAGCCATTTCCTTTTTGGAAGGCTCGTCGATGTTCACTTCGTTGGCACTGGGGACGTAGCACCAGCGTGTCTTTCCGTTGTACCAAGTGTTGATGTCGCCAGTCTCGAGTTTCATTTTGCTTTCCTGCAGCCACATGGTACCTGTAGAGGAAGCTTTCTCTGTTGCTCCGGCAAAGATGCTGGCTTTGTATTCAATCTTCACGTTACCTGCTTTGCGGATGCGGTCAGCAGTTATGTCGAGCACCTTCATGGCGTCCTGAGCGAAAGCCATTGAACATTGAATATTGAACACTGAACATTCAAAGAGGAGCAGAAAGATGAGGAGTTTTTTCATATTACACTAGGATGGTTTGCAAATTAAGCACGTTAACTTCGTCAATTAAGCACGTTAAGTTTGTCAATTAAGCACGTTAAGTTTGAGAAGTTGGCACGTGTAGTTTGAGGGTTTAACGTAGGTTGTCCATTATCATCATGAGTTGTTCTTCGCTGACGCAGAGCACTTCACGGGGCTTGCTGCCTTTTGCGGGACCTACGATGCCAGCCTTCTCTAGTTGGTCCATCAGTCGTCCTGCTCGGTTGTAACCGATGGCGAACTTGCGCTGAATCATGCTCGTGCTGCCGTTTTGCTCGCTGACTATCATGCGGGCTGCGTCCTCGAACATGGGGTCGAGGTGTGTCATATCCACATCGCCTATGCCGCTATCGTCGTCTCCTTCAAGCGGAACTTCCGGCAAGAGGTAGGGCGAGGCATAACTTTGTTGCTTGGCAATATGATGCACGATGTCCTCCAGCTCGTTCGTGTCGATGAATGCACATTGGATGCGGACGGGTTCCGAGCCTGTCATCAGGAGCATATCGCCCTTGCCGACGAGTTGGTTTGCTCCAGTTCTGTCGAGGATTGTCTTACTGTCCACGCCTGTCGTCACCTTGAATGCCATGCGAGCCGGGAAGTTCGCCTTGATGGTACCCGTGATGATGTTGGCCGTAGGACGTTGTGTGGCGATTATCATGTGTATGCCGACTGCACGAGCCAGCTGAGCGATACGGGCGATGGGGAGCTCTATCTCCTTGCCAGCCGTCATGATGAGGTCGCCATACTCGTCGATTACCACCACGATGTAGGGCATGTATCTGTGCCCGTTGTTGGGATTCAGCTGGCGTTCGCGGAACTTCTCGTTGTACTCCTTGACGTTCCTTGCGTGTGCTTTTTTGAGGAGGTCGTAGCGCTGGTCCATCTCGATGCAGAGGCTCTTGAGCGTTTGGATGACTTTGTTGACGTCGGTAATGATGGGCTCTTCCACGTCTTCGTTGCCCTCCACCTGTGCCAGGAAGTGGTTGACGATGGGTGCATAAAGGCTGAACTCGACCTTCTTGGGGTCAATCATCACCAGTTTCAACTCGGCAGGATGCTTCTTGTAGAGCAGCGAAGTGATGATGACATTCAAACCTACAGACTTGCCTTGACCTGTTGCACCAGCCACAAGCAAGTGCGGCATCTTGGTCAGGTCTGCTATGAAGACTTCATTGGTAATCGTCTTTCCGAGAGCCATGGGCAGTTCGTAGTCCGTTTCTTGGAACTTGCGACTGTTCAGTATGCTTTCCATCGAGACCATCTGAGGCTTTAGGTTCGGCACTTCAATACCGATGGTTCCCTTACCTGGAATGGGTGCTATGATGCGGATGCCGAGGGCGCTGAGGCTCAGGGCAATATCGTCTTCGAGGTTTCGAATCGTGCTGATGCGGATACCAGGAGCAGGTGTGATTTCGTAGAGCGTGATGGTGGGACCAATGGTGGCTTTCGTGTTGTCGAGAATCTCGACTCGGAAGTTGCTGAGCACCGTTTTGATGCGGTTCTTGTTGTTCCGCTGTTCCTCCATGTCGATGGCGCTCGAGGTGTTGTCATAATGGGTGAGCAGGTCTATGCTCGGGTACTTGTAGTTCTCCAGGTCAAGCTTCGGGTCGTAGGGCTCTAGCGTCCTGTCGTCGGAGAGGTCGGCCTTCTCGGGATCATGCCCCACGACAACGGTAATGTCATCCGTGCTTTCTTGCTCTTCGATGCCTTTCAAAGGAGCCAACGGATCTTCGGAAAAGTCAATGGTGGTCGCAGTTTGAGCGGCTTCGTCGCTGAACGGGGCGCGAGCCTCTTCTTCGTTCAGAGCCACTTCCTTTGGACTTTCATCCTCGCTGTCGGGCATCAGAGGCGTAAATTCTTCCTGCTCCTCTTGCTCCAGTTCATTCTCGGCTTCCTCTGTTTCCTCCTTTTTCTCGCGGATAACCTTGTGTCGAATCCAAGTGATGGCTTCGTCGCTGAGGTAGAAGATGTAGAGTAGGGCAGAGAGGATGAAGATGAGCAGGGTGCCGAGACCTCCCACTTTGTTCTGCAGGAAGTCCAATTCGTTCTGCCCAATCATGCCTCCCCAGATAATGTAAGTATTCTGCGCTCCAGGGAAATAACGAACGACGTAAGCGGCAAAAGCAGAAGCCCAAGCCATGATTATCATGCAGTTGAGGAACCAAAGATGAAGTCGCACTTTTGCCAATCCCATGATGCGAATGCTTGTTGCAAGCATGAGAATAGGGATGAGAATACTTGACACACCAAAGGTGTTATCCATTAGCCAATGAGCAACTTCATAGCCCCAACGCCCCAGCCAGTTTGCTGCCGTATAGGATTCACTCGTGACGTACTTCTGGTCTTCTGCTCCGGTGAAGATGTGCGAGATGAGTGCGATGAGGATGGCCAGCGAGAGTGTGGCCAGGACGGCGCCCCAAACGAAGCGGAGGTTGTCGCCGTGTTCCCCGCGTTTCTTTGGGTCAACTTCGTCGTTGTCTTTGATGTTCGAGCGAAACCAGCCTATCCATCCTGTCTTTTTCTTCTTACGACGGGCGGGCATTTTGCTGGCCGGTTTGTATTGTCTTACGCTTTTCTTTGCGTCCATAGTTTCTAATACCTTATTATATACGCGAATAACGGGCACAAAGTTACAAAAAAAATCTCACAACAAGGCTGCTTTTACATTTTTTATTTCTTGATAAGTAGGGAATCGGATTACTTTTGCACGATTTTTCTTCTTTTGTGCAAAAATAGTTACCGAATTATTTGCAGCGTACCGAATTTTACCATATCTTTGCACAAAATTTAAAGAAATGTGCAAATGGAAATAACGAAAGTACCATCCTATAACGAGATGATTCGTCAGAGTATTCAGGAACATTTTATGGAGTATTCACCCTGCAATACAAAGACGTGGCGCGCATCATCGAGAAGATGCATATCCTCTTCGAAGAGGCGGGCATCCAGAAGGGCGACAAGATAGCCCTCTGCGGCAGAAACCTGAGCCGTTGGGGAGCAGCCTTCTTCAGCATCCTCACCTATGGCGCTGTGGCTGTGCCCATCCTCCACGAGTTCCATCCCTCGCAAGTTCACGACATAGTGAACCACTCCGAGTCGAAGCTCCTGTTCGTGGGCGACAAAGTGTGGCCCGCCCTCAATGCCGACGAGATGCCCGACCTGCAAGGCATCATCTCGCTCGTTGACTACAGCCTGCTTGTGTCGCGCAACGAGAAGCTCACCTATGCACGCGAGAACCTGAACCGGCTCTTCGGCGAGAAGTTCCCCAGCCGTTTCCTGCCCGAGCTCCTGAGCTACCACAAGGACGAGCCCGACGAACTGGCTGTGCTGAACTACACCAGCGGAACCACCAGCAACTCGAAGGGCGTCATGCTGCCCTATCGCGCGCTCTGGTCCAACTACGACTTCGCCTTCCACGTGATGGGCGAAGAGATCCATCCGGGCGACAAAGTGCTCTCCATGCTCCCTATGGCCCACATGTACGGTATGGCCTTCGAGTTCACCTTCGAGTTCATGCGCGGCGTTCACGTCAACTTCCTGACGAAAGTCGCATCGCCCACCATCCTCATGCGCGCTCTGGCCGACATCAAGCCCGTCATCATCATCGTCGTGCCACTCATCATCGAGAAGATAGTCCGCAAAGCTGTTATGCCGCGCATACAAGACCCGAAGGTAAGAATGCTCATGCAAGTGCCTGTCATCGGAGACCGCATCAAGAAGAAGATTTGCGACGGACTGACACAAGCCCTCGGAGGCAACTTCTACGAACTCATCATCGGCGGTGCAGCACTCAATCAGGAAATAGAACGACTCCTCCACGAGATAGGCTTCCGCTACACCGTGGGCTACGGAGCGACAGAGTGCGCACCCATCATCACCTACAACGACTGG
Organism: uncultured Prevotellaceae bacterium; assembly: GCA_900320565.1. Taxonomy (GTDB): domain Bacteria; phylum Bacteroidota; class Bacteroidia; order Bacteroidales; family Bacteroidaceae; genus Physcousia. The sequence continues at coordinate 38,463 of ONSR01000013.1, read as the reverse complement.
AAAGACCAAGTCGTGGGCTCATGCGGACGAAGCGTCATTCATCAGGAACTTACCATCGACAGCCCTGACCCCATCAACATTCCCGGCGAAATCCTGACACGCGGACTAAACGTAATGCTTGGCTACTACAAGAACGAGGAAGCCACAAAGGCTGCTCTCGATGCCGACGGATGGTACCACACGGGCGACCTTGGCGTCCTGGACTACCAGGGCAACCTCTACATCAAAGGGCGCTCGAAGAACATGCTCCTCGGGGCCAACGGACAGAACGTCTATCCCGAGGAAATCGAGGATAAACTCTCGAACATGACGTTGGTAAGCGAGTGCCTTGTTGTACAGCGAGAGGACAAACTCGTTGGACTTGTCTATCCCGACCAAGAACAAGTCAAGAAACTGCGGCTTAGTTCAGAAGATCTCGAGAACATCATGGAGCAGAACCGCAAGGAAATCAATCCTAACTTGCCTTCCTACGCCCAACTTTTCAGCATTCAAGTCATGGAACAAGAGTTCGAAAAGACCCCCAAAAAGAGCATCAAACGCTTCCTCTATACATAAGTAAGAAAGAAAGCCATCCAAGAAGGTGGCTTTTTTTTATGAGTCGGTGAGTTGGTGCGTCAGTTAAATTGTTCCTTCCTGTCGCGTAACTAATTCTATGGTGCAAACCTTAGGGCGTCTGCTTCTTGCCTATTTGGGACTTTTGTTAAGTATGTGTAAACGTGCCATTATGCTAGACAGATTTTATTTATTCAAGTTTTGCAAGTTCTACTTTGTTTAAGATATCTATTTGTATATCATTGCGATAACGCAGCTGTGTGGCAGATTGGCAGATTTTCAAGGAAAAAACTTTTGCATTGAGCGTGCGCGCGAGTTGATTTGCAAAACTCGAATTATTTATTCTGAATTACTTCATACTTAATTTTGAATTCTAAATATATTGTCGTATCTTTGCGCCCGAAATAGAAACCGCAACCCTCATAAAGGATAGCCTTGCTCCTAAAATGATAGGTTTGGTGAGGGGTCTGTAAATGGTAAATGTTTAAATGGTAAATGATAAGATGTTGAGAATAGCAGTCCAGTCGAAGGGTCGTCTCTTCGAAGATACAATGGCTTTGCTTGCAGAAGCAGGCATTAAGGTGAGCAGCAGTAAACGAACACTCTTGGTACAGAGCAGCAACTTCCCAATCGAGGTGCTTTATCTTCGCGATGATGACATCCCTCAAAGCGTGGCAAGTGGTGTGGCCGACCTCGGAATAGTCGGTCAGAACGAGTATGAGGAACGGGCTGAGGATGCGAAAGTGGTGCGTCCTCTTGGCTTCAGCAAGTGCCGTCTCTCTCTGGCTGTACCGAAAGGTTGCGGCTATTATGGCTTGAAGTGGTTCGAGGGCAAGAAGATTGCCACCTCTTATCCCAATATCCTGCGCCGCTTCCTCGAAGAAAAACGACTGGTAGCCGATGTTCATGTCATTACTGGAAGCGTGGAAATCAGTCCGGGTATCGGTCTGGCTGACGCTATCTTCGACATTGTCAGCAGCGGTTCAACGCTTGTCAGCAACAATCTTGTCGAGGTGGAAACGGTGATGAAGAGCGAGGCTATCCTCATCGCGAACAAGAATCTTGATGAAGAGAAGCAGGCTGTGCTCGACGAGTTGCTGTTCCGCATCGAAGCAGTCAAGGCTGCCGAAGATAAGAAGTACGTGCTGATGAATGTCCCGACTGATAAGGTGAAGGAGATTGTCGCTGTTCTTCCAGGCGTGAAGAGCCCAACCGTGATGCCTCTCGCAACCGAAGGTTGGAGCAGCGTTCACACAGTTATCGAGGAGAAGCGCTTCTGGGAAATCATTCGCGAACTGAAGCAACTCGGAGCTGAAGGAATCTTGGTCGTTCCCATCGAAAAGATGATACCGTAATGAAAATCTACACATATCCTGCTAAAGTGGAACTCGATGCTTTGCTGAAGCGTCCTGTTCGTGATGCTTCGGAACTTGGTGCAACAGTCTCGGCTGTGCTTCAGGATGTTCGAGAGCGCGGAGATGCTGCAGTCAAGGAATATGAGGAACGCTTCGACAAGGTGAACCTCAATGATCTGGCTGTTAGCGAAACTGAGATGCAAGAGGCTGAGAAACTGGTCAGCGACGAACTCAAGGAAGCCATCCGCATCGCTCATCAGAACATCGAACGCTTCCATGCATCACAGCGCTTCGAAGGTGATCACGTCAAGGTCGTTGAAGGTGTGGAGTGCTGGCAAAAGGCTGTGGCAATCGAGAAGGTTGGCCTCTACATTCCAGGCGGTACGGCTCCTCTGTTCAGTACAGTACTGATGCTTGCCACTCCGGCTAAGATAGCAGGTTGCCGAGACATTGTTCTCTGCACGCCTCCAGCCAAAGACGGTAGCGTCAATCCAGCCATACTTGTGGCAGCCAGAATTGCTGGCGTTAACAGAATCTACAAGATTGGCGGCGTTCAAGCAATAGGAGCGATGGCTTATGGTACGGAAAGCGTCCCTAAAGTCTATAAGATATTCGGTCCTGGCAACCAGTTTGTGATGTGTGCAAAGCAGCAAGTAAGCTTGCATGATGTTGCCATCGATATGCCTGCAGGTCCAAGTGAAGTGGAGGTTCTGGCAGACGAGACGAGCAACATTTCATTCGTTGCAGCCGACCTTCTCAGCCAAGCAGAGCACGGCATCGACAGTCAAGTGCTGCTTGTTTGCAAGAGCGAAGAGACGGCTAAAAGGGTAGAGGCAGAAGTGGAGCGTCAACTTGCGCTCTTGTCAAGGAAAGATATTGCCGCAAAAGCCCTTGAAAACAGTAAAGCAATCGTTGTTCGTGATGACGACGAGATGATGGAAATCACCAACCGTTATGCTCCAGAACATCTCATCATCGAGACCTCCAACTATATGGAACTTGCCCAGAAAGTTGTGAATGCTGGCAGTGTTTTCCTCGGTCCGCTCACACCTGAGAGTGCCGGAGACTATGCAAGCGGAACGAACCACACCTTACCCACCAACGGCTATGCTGTGGCTTATAGTGGCGTGAACCTCGACAGTTTCTGTCGCAAAATAACTTTCCAGCACATTCAAGCAGAAGGCATTCGCTCTATCGGTAAGGCTGTAGAGCTGATGGCTGAGGCGGAAGGACTGGATGCACACAAGAACGCAATGACTTTGAGAAAGGAAAGCCTATGAAGAATCTGGAATCATTAGTTCGCCCTAACATTTGGGCACTCGAACCATACAGTTGTGCTCGCGATGAATTCAAGGGCATGGATGCTCACGTCTTTCTCGATGCAAACGAGAATCCCTACAATGACCCGATAAATCGCTATCCCGACCCATTGCAAGAGAAACTGAAGGAGCGCCTTGCACCCTTGAAGGGAGTCCGTCCTTCACAGATATTCTTGGGCAACGGAAGCGACGAAGCCATCGACCTCATCTATCGCATCTTCTGCAATCCAAATGAAGATAATGTTGTGGCAATTGCTCCGACTTATGGGATGTATAAGGTATGTGCCGACATCAACAATGTAGAGTACAGAAGTGTTCCATTATCAGAGGATTGGCAAATCGATACTAAAGCATTACTGAATGCAGCTGATTCGCATACAAAGGTGATTTGGATTTGCTCTCCCAACAATCCGACTGGCAACGATTTCCCTCGCGAAACCATTCATGAAGTGCTGACTTCGTTTGAAGGAATCGTGGTGATTGACGAGGCATATTGCGACTTCTCGACCAATCAGCCTTTCCGCAGTTTGCTCGATAACTACCCGAATGTCGTCGTACTCAACACCTTCAGCAAGGCATGGGCTTCGGCAGCAATCCGACTTGGAATGGCCTTTGCAAGCGAAGAAATCATCGGCTTGTTCAATAAGGTGAAGTATCCTTATAACGTCAACTTGCTGACTCAGGAGAAAGCGCTGGCATTGCTGGCTGATTTCACTGCAATCGATGGTTGGCTTGCACAAATTAAACGCGAACGCGAACATGTTCTGCCAGCTTTAGCAGAACTTCCAATCGTGCTGAAAGTCTTCCCGACTGATGCCAATTTCGTGCTTGTCAGGGTGACCGACGCCAACGCCATCTATCGCTATCTCATTGAACAAGGCATAGTTGTGCGCAACAGAACGCGTGTTCAGCTTTGCAAAGACTGCCTTCGCATCACGATAGGAACGCGACAGGAAAACAACGAATTGCTCGGAGCTCTGCGCTTCTTTAAATAGCCCCCCCTCTAACTCCCCTAAATGGGAGGACAATACCCCCTCTAACTCCGCTTTTGAATTATGAATTATGAATTGTGAATTGAAAAAGATTCTTTTTATTGATCGAGACGGTACAATACTTCGCGAACCATCTGATGAACAGATTGATAGCTTCGAGAAGTTCAGTTTCGTGCCTGGAGTCATCAGTGCCTTGAATTTCCTTCGCCAGCACACCGACTTCCTTTTCGTTATGGTGAGCAATCAGGACGGACTCGGAACGGAGAGCTATCCCGAAGATACTTTCTGGCCCACACAAAACCTCATGCTCGACATCCTGAAGGGCGAAGGTATAACTTTCGACGCTATTCATATTGATAGGAGTTTTCCGGAGGACAATCTCCCAACCCGTAAGCCTGGAACAGGCATGCTTACTGACTATATGACAGGCAATTACGACTTGGCTGGAAGCTTCGTCATTGGTGACAGACAAACGGATGCTAAGCTTGCAGAGAACCTCGGTTGCCGCAGTCTCATACTTTCAGAAGAGCTGGATTGGCAGAAGATTACAGAACTCCTCTTTGCAGGAGAGCGAACTGCAACAGTCAAGCGTACTACAAAGGAAACGGATATTGAGGTGAGGGTGTGTCTCGACGGCAACGGAAAGAGCGACATACAGACTGGACTTGGCTTCTTCGACCACATGCTCGAGCAGATTGCAAAGCACGGAATGACAGACCTATACATCCGTTGTAATGGCGACCTCGAAGTGGATGAGCATCATACAATCGAAGATGTGGCTTTGGCTTTGGGCGAATGTATCCGCAAAGCTCTTGGCGACAAGCGTGGCATAGAGCGTTATGGCTATTGCTTGCCGATGGATGATTGCCTTTGTCAAGTTGCCCTCGACTTTGGTGGAAGGCCTTGGCTGGTGTGGGATGCTGAGTTCCATCGCGAGAAAGTCGGAGAGATGCCAACAGAAATGTTTCTGCACTTCTTCAAGAGTCTGTCCGACAGCGCAGCGATGAATCTGAACATCAAGGCAGAAGGTCAGAACGAACACCACAAGATAGAAGGCATCTTCAAAGCGTTTGCACGAAGCTTGAGAATGGCTGTCCGCAGAGATGTAACACATTTCCAACTCCCATCTAGCAAAGGACTCTTATAAAGATGATGCAGTCCCACTATTCTTCACAGCTTCTTGAGAAAGCCGTAATGGAAATCAATCGCTTGCCTGGAATAGGCAGCAAGACGGCTCTTCGCTTGGCTCTTCACTTGCTTCGTCAAGATGAGGAGAGGGTGGAGGCGCTGGCAGAGAGCCTGGTTGAGATGCGTCGAGGCGTGCATTATTGCCAGGTCTGCTACAATATATGCGATGATGAACGATGCGAAATCTGCAGCAATCCGTCTCGAGACGCCAGTCTTGTTTGCGTAGTTGAGAACGTTCAGGATGTGATGGCTATCGAGAACACGATGCAGTATCGCGGCCTCTATCACGTACTTGGCGGCGTTATCAGTCCGATGGACGGCATTGGTCCCAGCGATTTGCAGATTGAAAGTCTCGTGGAGCGCGTCAAAAAGGGTGGAGTGGAGGAAGTCATCCTTGCTCTCAGTCCCACGATGGAAGGCGATACCACCAACTATTATATCTACAGGAAACTGGAAGAAACGGGTGTCAAAGTGACTGTCATTGCTCGAGGAATCGCACAAAATGATGAACTGCAATACACCGACGAAGTGACCTTAGGCAGAGCCCTTGCCGGAAGAATCCCGTTTGGTGCGTAAAAGGCCTTAACCTATTTGCTCAAATACCTTAAGGTAATTGCCAAACTTAACACGTTAACTTGCCCAACTTAACACGCTTAATTGACAAACTTAACACGTTAACTTTACAAACTATCCACGTTAACTTTTCGAACTACGCTATGATAACTTACATCCTTACTTTGATTTGTGCGGCTTGCATCCTGCTTGCAGCTTTCTTTGCCATTCGTTATAGGAAAGTGAATGCCTACATTCGTTTGGCCGCAATTGCTGTCGCTGCCGCTTTTGTGATGTTCCTCTACTTCAAGTACGACGACACATCGCAGCTCTATGGACTTGGCATCTTGGCTATCGCTCTTGTGTTCCCTTTGATAGACATCAAACGCAATGCTAAAGAGTGATAAGCTGAAGCTGAGAGCGATAGAGCCCGAGGACCTCGACTTGATGTATCTCATCGAGAATGATACTGAGTTGTGGCCGCTCGGACATGCTTCCGTGCCTTTCTCGCATTTTGCCCTCAAGCAGTATATTGCTGAGAGTGCGAACGACTTTTTCCACGACCGACAGCTCCGGCTTGTGCTTGAAACGTCCGATGGTATCAGCATTGGTTTTGTCGATTTGCAGAAGTATGACCCTCAGCATCATCGTGCTGAAGTGGGAATCGTTGTGGTTCCAGAGCAGCAACGGCTGGGCTATGCCAGCGAAGCCCTTCGTTTGCTTGCCGATTATGCCTCGACACATCTGGGCATTCATCAGCTCTATGCCCTCGTTCCGACGAGCAATCTGGCTTCAATAGGGCTTTTCAAGAAGTGCGGATACAAAGAGACCGCCACCCTGCAGGACTGGTTGAAGAGCCCAGAAGGATGGCAGTCGGTAGTTGTTTTTCAGAAGGTGGCCCCTCTCTAACTCCCCCAAAGGGGGAGAAACAAAAGCCTCCCATCTAAAGGGGAAGGGGTGGATAGGGTCTTCTTATTTTCCGAAGTAGCGCTTTAGCAAGCCTGCGAAACCTGCACCATGACGGGCTTCGTCCTTTGCCATCTCGTGAACGGTGTCGTGAATGGCATCGAAACCTGCAGCCTTAGCGTTCTTGGCGATGCGGAACTTGTCTTCGCAAGCACCAGCCTCAGCAGCAGCACGCTTCTCGAGGTTTGTCTTGGTGTCCCAAACACACTCGCCCAACAGTTCTGCGAAACGGCTTGCATGGTCTGCCTCTTCGAATGCATAGCGCTTGAAAGCCTCGGCAATCTCGGGATAGCCCTCGCGGTCAGCTTGACGAGCCATTGCCAGATACATACCAACCTCGCCACATTCTCCGTTGAAATGGTTGCGCAGGTCCTGAATCATCTCTTCTGAAACGCCTTCGGGCTTGCCGTCGCCAATCTTGTGAACGGTAGCGTAAGTCATGTCGGCATCGTCCTTCAGCTCAGAGAACTTCGAGGCAGGAGCCTTACAGATGGGGCACTGTTCGGGTGCAGCATCGCCTTCATAGATATATCCACAAACGGCGCAAATAAACTTTTTCTTCATAATTTTAATCGTTTTAAGTTAATAATATGATAATGTATGTGCGTTAAGTCACTTCTTTTAGGTACAAAGATAGACTTTTTCTGCATACAATGAATGATTTTTATCGATATTTTATCATCTATTAACTATTTTTTCGTACCTTTGCACAAAGAAAGAATGCGATAGTAGCTCAGTTGGTAGAGCTTTGGCTTCCCAAGCCAAAGGTCGCGGGTTCGAGCCCCGTCTATCGCTCTTGGTCATGCTTAGTTCCCAGAAAGACCTTATCGTTATTGGAGTTTTCATCGTTTTGGCGGTGACGGACTTCCTGCCAATTCACCTTCCAGCACAGATGATTTTCCCTGTGTTATGGCTCTCTCTCTGTGCTTTATGTAGGAAGCAGTGGGCTCTGACGGCAGCGCTTTTCTTCTCTTTTCTTGGTGATGTGATGGGGTGGAGGAACGAACTCATTCCTCAAATAGGGTGCTTTGCCGTTGCACAAATCCTATACATTATTATATATAGTCGTTTGATGTCGCCAAAGACGACATGGGAAAAGCCCATGAGGTACGTGCCTCTGGTGCTCGTGGCAAGTGTGTATGGAGTGGCAATGTGCTGGATATTCCCTCGAGTGGAAGACAAACTCATTGCTTATGGAATAGCCATCTACGCCATTTTGCTGCTTGGGATGTGCTATGCAGCATGGCGGCACAAGAATGTTTGCCTGATTATCGGAGCGACACTCTTTGTCCTCTCCGACTTTATAATTGGCGTGAACATGTTCGTCGAAAGGATTCCGCATGCCCACATGAGCATCATGATACCCTATTATGCAGGGCAGATGTTGCTTTTCGTCGGCACGCAGAAACTCTATCGCCTTACTTCTTGTTCATGTAATTGTAGTAGCTGATGCCGCGACGGACATTCTCGATGACTGCTTCGGAAGAGACTGTCGCACCTGTTACAACGTCAACTTTCTGCTTTTCTGCAGTCTTGACTGGCAGTCCGTTCCATTTCTTCATCAATCCCTTCACTACCATATCGAAGTACTTGGGTGTCTCTTCGTTCTCGAGAGCCTCAACTTTCAGCACTTTTCCAGCTTTGATATAGACCTTGACGGGAGTCGTACCAACGTACCCTTCGACGTCAGTAGCAAGTGTTGTGGTGTTGATGATGGTAACGTCTTTCTGTTTTGTCATGACAGGTTCGCCCGTTGTCTGACTTGTCAGGAAGAGGAATGCTCCAACGAGAGCAAGCGATGTAAGTATTCTGTTCTTGTTCATGAGTTCTTTGTTAAGCTTGTTTCTTTCTTGTCATCTCAACGAGTCTGCTCAGATGCGTTGGGATGGGGAGTTGCTGAGGACACTTGGAGAGGCATTCTCCGCAGTCCTGACATCTGTTAGCGCGTGCCTTATTGGGGATGGCTTCTTGATAAGCGGCGAGATAAGCCTGACGTTTCTCTTCGAAATCAGGTGCTGAAGCATCGGGAAGGGGTAAACGTCCATCCACGACAGCCTTGTTGTAGAAGGCGAAATTGCCTGGAATATCGACGCCATGTTTGCAGGGCATACAGTAAGCACAAGTGGTGCAGCCGATGGTTGGCATGCCCGACATCTTGTCTGCGATGCGTTCCAGAAGCTCGTTCTCTATGTTTGTACAGGGGTCAAGAGGCGAGAAGGTTTCCAAGTTCTCTTTGAGATGTTCCATTCTGTTCATGCCGCTCAAAGCTGTGAGAACATTTGGCTTAGAACCAACCCAACGGAATCCCCAGCGAGCTGGTGTGTCGTCCTTGCGAGCACGGGCAAGTTGCTGGCGAACATCATCCTGTACATTTGCCAGTCCACCGCCTCTGAGAGGCTCCATGATGACAGCCTGGATGCCCAACTTCTCGAGTCTGCCATAGAGATATTGCGCATTTGCATCACCACGACGACGGCCTCTGCTTCTCTGAGCATGCGTCCAGTCGAGGTAATTCATCTGGATCTGTACGAAGTCCCAATGATACTTGTCGTTGTTGTCGAGCAGCCAATCGAACACTTTCACATCGCCATGATAGCTGAATCCGAGGTGACGGATGCGCCCTGCTTCACGCTCTTTGAGAAGGAAGTCCAGCAAGCCATTGTCGATGAAGCGTGCCTTGAGATTGTCTATTCCACCGCCACCAACGCTATGCAGAAGGTAGTAGTCGATGTAGTCCACTTGCAACTTGCGGAACGAGTTGTCGTACATCTCCTTAGCTTTCTCGAAGTTCCACAGACTATCGTGCTGGTTGGACATCTTCGTGGCTACATAGTATTTATCGCGAGGATGCCTGCTCAAGGCTTTGCCCGTCGCTTCTTCGTTGCTGCCTCCACCATAGATGGGAGCTGTGTCGAAGTAGTTCACACCATGAGCGAGCGCATAATCCACGAGTTCGTTTACCTGTTCCTGTTCACGAGGCAAGCGCATCATGCCAAAGCCCAGCAACGAGATGTGCTCGCCAGTGCCGTTCTGAACGCGATAAGTCATTTTGATTTGCTCTGGAACATCATCGTCGAGAGCATTGCCGGCTTTTCTGGACGAAGTCATTGCCTGTAGCGGGCCTACTGTTATCAATGTCAATGCCGTAGCCGAACCAAGTCCCAATCGCTCCAAGAACTGACGGCGATTCATCTCATGCTGTTGCTTATTGTTCTTTTTCATACCAATTATGATTTATAAAAGTATGACACGCGTGCGCGAAAAAAGTTTAATCCGAGAGTGAATAAGGCTTGCCTGTTGTGATGCAGCGCTTCTTATTGGGAGTCGGACTCATGACAAACTCAAGCGTGCCACCAGCCATGATGTCTTTGTGCGTGATGTAAAGCTTGTCGTATTTTTTGCCGTTGAGCTTCACTTCCTTGACATAGCGCTTCTTGTCGCTGACTCCAGGAGCTTTGATGAGGAAATGCTTTCCATTAGGAAGCGTCAGGTTGCAACTGGGAACATAAGGCGCTCCAAGCACATACTGGTCGCTTCCAGGACAAACGGGATAGAAGCCCATTGCCGTGAAGATGTACCAAGCCGACATCTGTCCACAGTCGTCGTTGCCGTGCAGGCCATCTATGTTGTTGACGTACATGCGGTTCATGATTTCGCGAAGCCAGTACTGAGCCTTCCATGGCTGTGACGTCCAGGCATAGAGATAGGGCACATGGTGGCTGGGCTCGTTGCCGTGAACATAGCCGCCAAGCAGACATTCTTCCTCGATGTCCTCGTTGTCCTCGTAATACTTCTTGTCGAGAGGCTCGGCAAAGAGATTGTCGAGGCGCTGGATGAACTTCTTGTCACCACCAAAACATTCAATCATACCCTTCACGTCGTGAGGGACATGGAACGAATAGTTGGCGCTATTGCCCTCAATGAAGCCTTCGCCATAGGTCTGCAAGGGTGAAAAGTTCTTCTTCCATGAGCCGTCTTTGTATTTTGGACATGCAAGTCCAAGCTCAGGATTGAATACATTCTTGTAGTTCAAGGCACGCTTCTTGAAGGTCTCTGCCATTTCCTTGTCGCCAGCATCGAGGGCAGCCTGATAGATTGTCCAGTCGTCGTAGGCATATTCCAGCGTGTTGCTGGCGCTTGTGCCACAGCGGTCGTAGGGGACATAGCCATACTTGATGTAGTCTGTCATGCCTTCCATCCACTTTGAGGTGGCAGTGGCTTGCATTGCTTCCAGCATAGCCTTCTTGTCCTTTATGCCGAGTTTTTTTGCAACATCCGAGAGGACTGCCACTGAATGATATCCGCTCATGCACCAGCCTTCGTTTGCCATCAGATACCATACAGGCAGGAGGTGGAGTGCACTCTGTTGCTGGATGCGAATCATGCTCTCTGCCATGTCTGCACCTTGCTTAGGTTTGATGAGGTTAAGCAGCGGATGCTCAGCACGATAGGTGTCCCAAAGTGAGAAGATTGTGTAGTTCGTGAAGCCCTCAGCCTGATGGATTTCCATGTCGTTGCCACGATACTTGCCATCCACATCCATATAGACGCTTGGGTTAATCATGGTGTGGTAGAGCGATGTATAGAAGAGCGCCTTCTGGTCATTTGTACCTTCAATCTCGAGGCCTGTGAGTTCCTTGGTCCACAACTCTGTTGCTTTCGACTTTGCTTGCTCAAAGGTGAGGCTTGCTGCCTCTGCTTTGAGGTTGGCAAGGGCTCCACTTTGGCTGACGGCAGAGAGCGCAACCTTGATTGTAAGTTTGTGATTTTCCGGCACACGAAGCTGGAAGTATGCTGCAATCTCACGTCCTGCCATGTCGGGGAAGTTGTGGTGGATGTCGTTCTTGCGCCAGAAGCCTGAGTATTTCATGCGTTGCTCGTCCTTGTAGCCGTAGTTCAGAATGGGGTGGGAGAGCGAGATGGCGAAATAAGTGTAGTTCTGTCGAGCCCAGCCGTTCGTGATGCGATAGCCCGTCAGCAGCGTGTCGTTTTCAACACGAAGATAGCTCCAAAGCGTCTTGCCATCGTAGTTGTAGATGCCGTGTCCGAGGTCGAGGATGAACTGGGCATCCTCTGTTGGGAAGGTGTACTGATGCACACCAACGCGTTGTGTGGCAGTCAGTTGTGCCAAGATGTTGTAGTCCTCGAGTTTCACCTCGTAGTAGCCAGGCGAACAATGTTCTGTGTCATGAGAGAAACGTGAACGATAACCTGTCTCTGGATTGTCGGCAGTGCCTGGATTGGTCTGAATCTTGCCTGTTGTAGGCATGATGAGGATGTCGCCCAAGTCGCTGTGACCCGTGCCAGAGAGGTGTGTGTGCGAGAAGCCAACTATTGTCTTGTCGCGATGCTGATAACCAGCGCAGTACTCATAGACTTTGCCCTGATAGCGTCCGTCCACGTTGTGAGGGATGGTGTCTGTCTCTGGCGAGAGCTGTACGATGCCGAATGGCACGCAGGCTCCGGGGAAAGTGTGTCCCATGCCGTTTGTGCCGATGATTGGGTTGACGTAGTCTATGACATTCTGTGATGACAAAGGACAGCAGACAGCGGACAATAGAATAAACAGAAATGTATAAGAGCGGTATTTCTTCATGATTCGGTACATTTATTTATAATAAAAAAGCCCTCCCTTTTGGGGGAGAGCAAGTTTATAAGGCGCCTCCCTTGAGGCACTCCCAAATGGGGAGCGGGGAGGAGGCTATGATTTCTTATGCCTTAGCCACTTGTTCCATGAAGTCCTTGCAGGGCTTGAAGTATGGAATGTCGTGAGCAGGGATAACAAGAGTAGTGTTCTTGCTGATGTTGCGAGCGGTCTTCTTGGCACGATGCTTCAGTGTCCATGTACCCCAGCCGCGGATATACACGTTTTCCTTGTTCACGAGAGACTCCTTGAGAGTGTCGATGAAACCTTCCACTGCAGCCAATGCGGTGGGCTGGTCGATGCCTGTCTTTTCGGCAATAGCTTTTACCAATTCAATCTTTGTCATAATTGTTTGTTTTTTATGTATTTATATATTTTTATGCGAAAAGTGATGCAAAGGTAAGAAATAAAGTTTAAAGATTAAAGATTAATGAACAATTTTTTCTTGTTTTATGGTAAAAAAGTATTTTAAGTGCTGTTATTTAGATGTTTGCATGCGTCTGTGGCGTGCCATGTTGCTGAATTAGGCGTGCCATGTTGCCGAATTAGGCGTGTTATGTTGCCGAATTAGGCGTGCCTCGTTGGTATTTTAGCAATGCCGTGTTTGTTCTTGCTTGCTGCATAAGAAATCGCCTCTCAATGCTCTAAAACAGTACGATATTTTCCTAAAATTACACAAGTATAATGGTAATTGTTTTCATAGGGAAACGATAGTTTTTGACAAGATGAGAAAGTAGGAAAGTAGGAAAGTAGACATTAAGGTGTTTCGGGGTGTGTGCGAAATGCGGAAAGTGGACTTTACAACCGAAAATGTTGTCACACTATATAAGCAGAGAAAACGGATAGCCCTCACTACTGTTTTAAGGCGAAGTGTTATGCTGCGTTGTAGCCCTTTAATTTGAGTCAGGTGGTAGTGTGCAGCTGGAGCAAATGAAGGCTGTGGCGGGGCTGTAAAGGTGGTGTTCAGAGCCTTTCGTAGCCCCATTCGTCGAGGACTTCTCCCCAATGCTCATTCACGAGCTGGACAGTGCGTGGGGCGTACTGATATTTGTTCTTCTTGTAGCCTTTCTTGCTCTGGATGTATTGCTCGATGGCGGGCTTTGCTTCTTCCCATCCAGGCAGGCTGAGCTTGCGGTAGATGTCTTCTGTGATGTTCAGCGCATCCTTCTCGATGTCTTCGAAGCGCACTTCGTAGAGTCTTCCTTCGGGTAGGCACTGTTTCTGCTCCTTGTAAGCGTGATAGAGTTCCATGTAGTTGCGCAGGATGTTCTGCTCCATCTCTTCATCGCTGATGGTGTGGAACTGCAGGGGCTTGATGGTGTTGATGTAGAACGAGCGTGTACTCTCGAAGACTGTGTATGGGTTGCGCACGAGATAGACGAAGCGTGCTTCGGGAAAGAGTTCGGAAAGGGCTTTTATTCGGCCTGTATGAGGCGGATTCTTGCTGAGGTATTGTGTGCCGCCTGTGTTCCAAAGGCTTATCTTGACGAGCTTCTCAAAGGTTTGTTTGAACTCCTGCAGTTCTTCGTCTGTGATGTCCTTGAAGGTAAGGAAGCGGTCGCACCACTCTTGCATTCTCTCGGGGAAGAACCAGAAGTTGTAGTAGTTACAGGCTGTCATGTTTGCCAGGGCGAACTCTTCTTCCTGCGGCAGGTCGGGGGCAAGCTCCATGTTGTCGGTAGGACGTTTGTTGGGCATCACCATTTTCATGACGGGCTTGAAGAGACCTTGCAAGGCCATGATGTAGTGTGGGAAGACAGTCTGATAGTTGGTAGTATAGCCGAAGTGTTTGTCCTGCGCAAAGATGTTGTGAACGAAGGTTGTGCCGCTCCGCCAATGTCCGAGGATGAAAAGTGGGTCGTTCTCTAACGGCTTGTTGGCGAGTTGCTTACGATACTTCCGCTCTTGCAAAGCTACAAACGGACTGAGGATGCGGCAAATGTTTTTTGTCAGCCAATAATTTGCCCTTTTGTCCTTGGCAATATGCTGTCCTTTGGTGAGTGCCTTGAATGTCTTCCAGTCAGCTCCGACGAGTGTGTTGACGGGAAGTGTGTTGAAGTTGAACAGTCCCATGTTACTTCTTGATTACGATTTCCAATCCTTGTTTGCTGAGTTCTTTCACGGCTTTCTCGATGGCTTCGTAGTGCTCAGGAGCGATGCCGAGTTTGGGGAGGTCGAGTGTTGGCAGGTCTTCTTGCAGGAGGTCTGCTTCGTCGAGCTGCTTCTCTATCATGCCAACGGCACAGGTGTTGTTCGTGATGGGGTCGATGAGGATGAAGGCTCCAGTCGCTCTGTTCTGCTTGTAGGCGTCGAAGAAGAGTGTCTTGGCTGTCGTTATCTGCACCTGACCTATCTCGTTGAGTTTGAAGTCTTTGCCTTCGAGGTGTTCCATCGTGTTGACGTCGATGCGATAGTCTATGGCGCTGATGGTGGCTCGGGTAGTATTTGTGTTTGCTTTGAGGAAGAACTGCTTGCTGCGGTCCATTGGCTCTTCGTCCATCCAAACGAGTTTTGACTGTATGTGACGGCCAATGAAGGGCAGATTGTCGGGCTTTACGAGCATTTCGCCTCTGCTGATGTCTATCTCGTCCTCGAGCGTGATAGTGACACATTGCGGGCAAAATGCGTAATCCAGCTCGCCTTCATAGGTGACGATGCTCTTCACCCTGCTTGTCTTTCTGCTGGGCAGAGCCATGATTTCGTCGCCTTTACGGATGACGCCGCTTGCCACCTTGCCCGAGAAGCCACGGAAGTCGAGGTTGGGGCGCAGAACATATTGAACGGGGAAGCGGAAGTCCTGCATGTTCCTGTCTTGGTCGATAGGCACAGTTTCGAGGTACTGGAGTAGGGAAGTGCCATCGAACCAAGGTGTCCTCTCGCTCTTCTCCACCACGTTGTCGCCCTCTTTTGCTGAGATTGGGAAGCATGTAACATCCTCTATGCCAAGCTGATTCGTGAGTTCAAGGTACTCGCCTTTAATCTTGTTGAAGACCTCTTCCGAGAAGTCCACGAGGTCCATCTTGTTGACGGCAAGGACGATGTGCTTGATGCCAAGCAGTGAGACGAGGAAGGTGTGGCGGCGTGTCTGCGTGATGACTCCAGTTCGTGCATCAACAAGGATGATGGCGAGGTTGGCAGTGGAGCCGCCAGTTATCATGTTTCGTGTGTATTGCTCGTGTCCAGGAGTGTCGGCGATGATGAACTTGCGCAGGTTTGTCGAGAAGTAGCGATAAGCCACATCGATGGTGATGCCTTCCTCGCGCTCAGCCTTCAGTCCGTCGAGCAGCAGGGCATAGTCAATCTCGCCAGCACCAGCGTTGCCTACGCGCTTTGAGTCGCGTTCCAGAGCCTGCAATTGGTCTTCGTAGAGCTTCTTGCTATCGAAAAGCAGACGTCCGATAAGTGTTGACTTGCCATCATCGACACTTCCAGCAGTAAGTAATCTGAGGAGCGACTTCCGCTCGTCAGCATCAAGATATTCTCGAATTGAACTTAATTCCATAATACTTAGTTCTTAATTGTTAATTCATAATACTTAATTCATGATTCATAATCAGTTTTGTCCTAATCTTCACGGAAGAAATAATTATGAATTTTGAATTGTGAATTATGAATTGCTAAAAGTATCCTTCCCTCTTTTTCTGCTCCATGCTTGCTTCCTGGTCGAAGTCGATGACGCGTGTTGTGCGTTCGCTCTTCGTTGTTGTCATCATCTCCTCTACAATCTCCTCGATGGTGGTAGCGTTGCTCTCCACGGCTCCCGTCAAAGGCCAGCAGCCAAGGGTGCGGAAGCGAACCATACGCATGTGAATCTTCGGCACAAGCTCCTTTGGCAAGCGGTCGTCGTCGGCCATGATGAGGTTGCCGTCAATCTCTACGCAAGGACGTTCCTTTGCGAAATAGAGGGGTACGATGGGGATGTTCTCGAGGCGGATGTACTGCCAGATATCCAGCTCAGTCCAGTTTGAGAGGGGGAAGACACGGATGCTCTCGCCTTTATGGATGCGGCTGTTATAGATGTCCCAAAGCTCAGGACGCTGATTCTTGGGGTCCCACTGATTGAACTGGTCGCGGAAGCTGAAGATACGCTCCTTTGCCCTCGATTTCTCTTCATCTCGACGAGCACCACCGAAAGCGGCATCGAACTTCCATTTGTTCAGGGCGTCGAGCAGAGCCTTTGTCTTCATCAGGTCGGTATGCACCTTGCTGCCGTGCGTAAAAGGTCCTACGCCAGCGCGAAAAGCCTCCATGTTGCTCTCTACGATCAGGTTCCAGCCGTGCTCTTTGGCATAGCGGTCGCGGAACTCAATCATCTCGCGGAACTTCCATTTCGAGTCGATGTGCATCAATGGGAAGGGCACTTTGCCAGGTGCAAAAGCCTTCTCGGCAAGACGAACCATCACGCTGCTGTCCTTGCCGATGCTATAGAGCATGACGGGGTTCTCGAACTCAGCTGCCACCTCGCGTATGATGTGGATAGACTCGGCCTCGAGTTCCTGAAGGTGGCTTAAACGATATTCTTCCATCTGTGTTTTGTTAAAATCGCGTGCAAAGGTACACAATATATTTGAGAATTAGAAATTAAGAGAAGGAAATTAATGTGCAACAAGCGAATTAAGCAGTCAATTTGAGGCACATACCAACTCGACTACAGCATCTACTTCCTGCTTGAGTGTCATCTGGCTTGTATCGAGGCTGAGGTCGGGATGTGTTGGGGCTTCGAACGGAGCGCTAATGCCTGTGAAGTCCTTCACCTCGCCACGACGGGCACGGGCATAGAGGCCTTTCACATCGCGACGTTCACACTCGCTGAGAGGCGTGGCAATATAGACCTCGCGGAAGTCTTTCTCGCCGATTATCTGCCGAGCCATCTCCCTCAGTTCTGTTGTAGGCGAGACGAAGCAGGCTATTGTGACGATGCCTGTATCGACAAAGAGCTTGCCCACCTCGGCGATGCGCCGGATGTTCTCGCGTCGGTCCTCCTCGGAGAAGCCCAGGCCAGCGTTGATGCCCGAGCGGATGTTGTCGCCGTCGAGGATGCGACAGAGGATGCCTCGCCTGTGCAGTTCTCTTTCAACACCGATGGCTACGGTGCTTTTGCCGCTGCCGCTCAAGCCAGTCATCCATATCATGATGCCTCGCTGATGGAGCAACTGCTCTTTCTCCTCGCGGGAAAGCATCTTGTCGAAGATGGGGTAGATTATTTTATCGGCCATATAATTGGAATTATGAATATACTTATCAAGAACACGATGATGTTCAGGGGTAAACCAACCTTCACATAATCCGTGAAACGATAGCCTCCGATGCCTTGCACGAGCAGATTCGTCTGATATCCGATAGGTGTCGAGAAGGCTGCACTGGCTGCCACGCAAATGCAAATGAAGAAGGGCATCGGGTCAACGCCAAGTTTCTCTGCAACGGCCAATGCAAGTGGAAAGGCGATGGCTGCTGCGGCGTTGTTTGTGATGAGTTCCGTGAAGAGGTTCGTGATGAGGAACAGGATAGCAAGCATGGCATAAGGCCCATGTTCTGTCTGTCCGATAGCGTCGGCACAGGCGATGATGCCGTCGGCGATGACATCGGCAAAGCCCGAATTCTTCATCCCCTTGGAAATGGCAAAAGCACAGGCGATGGTCACCAGCACGTCCCACGACAGATACTTGCTGTACTTGCGCGGATTGAAGATGCGCGTCCATGCCATGATGACGGTCGTGACGCAGACGAAGAAGAACATGTCGAACCGAAAGCCCGGAATGTGCTCGCGGACGAAGGGCAGCTCGCCCACCGTGGCGCCGACTATCATGAAGAGAAGCAGGATGATGGCCAGGTAGCGCTTTCGGTGGCAAAGCGGCTGGCTGTCGCTGTCGTAGCTCGAGATGAGGAAAGCCGTCGAGTCGCGATAGGTCTGTACGAACTTGTCGTCGGTCTCGAGGAGCAGCGTGTCGTGGTTCTGCAGGGGCATATTCGGCCAGTCGCCCTGAAGCAGGGTGCCTCCTCTGCGAATGGAGTGGACGTGGGCTCCGTAGTGACGGTAGAAGTCGAATTGCCGCAGGTTTCTGCCAAGGCCGGGGAAGCGGCTTCTCAAAACGACTTCGACCAGCGTGACGCCCGCGGCCTTGTATTCCTCTTCATCGTGTTCGCCCTCCCGTTTGTCGGGCAGAAGGTAGTGGCTGTAGAAGACGAGGTAAGCCAGGCCGACGATGCAGATGATGATGCCTATCTTTCCAATCTCGAACATCGTCATGCCCTCTCGGCCCGTATCTTGAATCAAGCCGTCGACCACGAGGTTTGTGCTCGTGCCGATGAGGGTGCAGATGCCGCCAAGGATGGTGGCGTAGCTCAAGGGGATGAGGAACTTGGTGTGTGGCAGTCCCACTTTTCTCGCCCAGTTCTTGATGATTGGAGCAAAGATGACCACGACGGGGGTGTTGTTCAGGAAGGCCGACAAGGCGGCGATGGTGGGCAGCAGACGAGCATTAGCTCTCGTCACGGTCGTGTGCTCTTTGGGCAGCAATCCAAGGATGACTTGCTCCAAGATGCCGCTCCTGCGAACGCCTTCGCTCACGAGGAAAAGCAACGCCACCGTTATCATTCCCTTGTTCGAGAAACCTTCCAGGCACTCTTTGGGGCTCAAAATACCAGCGCAAAGCATCATCACAACGCAGGTGAACAGGATGAGCCCAGGCTTCAACTTGTCTGCAATCAGTGCCCAAATCATGAACACCAGGCAGAAGGCTACATAATAAACGCTAAACATATTATCCAAACAATTCTCTTACAGCTTCTACCACTCGGCGCACTGGCACGAGCTCTATCTTGTAACTCTTTGTGTCGAGACCCTTCGCATTGTGCGCAGGAATGAGGATGCGCTTGAACCCCAGCTTTTGAGCCTCTGCAATTCTTTGTTCAATTCTTGCCACCGGACGTATCTCGCCGCTCAGTCCCACCTCGCCAGCCATGCAGACGTCACCCTCGATGGGCATATCTCCATTGCTCGAAAGCACAGCGGCTATCACGCTGAGGTCGATTGCGGGGTCGGTGACGCGCAGTCCTCCAGCTATGTTCAGGAAGACATCCTTCTGGGCAAGTTTGAAGCCGACGCGCTTCTCCAGTACAGCCAAGAGCATGTTCAAGCGTCGTCCATCAAAGCCTGTCGTGCTTCTCTGAGCCGTTCCGTAGGCTGCCGTGCTGACCAAAGCCTGCGTCTCTATCAGGAAAGGCCGCACACCTTCTATTGAGCAGGAAATGGCGACGCCTGAAAGCCCCTCACGATTGTCTGTGAGGAGCAGTTCGCTTGGGTTGCTTACCTGCCGGAGTCCATCGTGTCGCATCTCATAAATGCCCAGTTCGCTTGTGCTTCCGAAGCGGTTCTTCATGCTTCGAAGGATGCGGTAAAGGTGGTGCTGGTCGCCTTCGAATTGCAAGACGACATCCACGATATGCTCCAGAACCTTTGGTCCAGCAAGCGAACCTTCCTTATTTATATGTCCGATGAGCAGAATGGAAGTACCTCCTGCCTTTGCATATCTGAGCAGAGCTGCCGCACATTCCCTGATCTGAGCAAGCGAGCCAGCTGATGACTCGACTGTTTCTGTCTGAACAGTTTGTATGGAGTCGATGACAACGAGGTCGGGTTGCATCTCCTCGATGTGCTGAAAGATTGTCTCGAGCGATGTTTCGCAAAGCACATAGAGCCCTTCGTTCTTTGGTCCAAGCCTGTCCGCTCTCAGCTTAATCTGCCTTGCACTTTCCTCGCCACTGACATAAAGAATGCGTCGTCCTTGCAGTTGAAGGACCGTTTGAAGTGTGAGAGTACTCTTTCCGATGCCAGGCTCGCCGCCAAGAAGAACGAGGCTTCCAGGTACGAGACCTCCACCAAGAACGCGGTTCAGTTCGCCATCGTTCATGTCGATGCGTGGCTCAGCACCTGCTTCAATCTCGTGTAGAGGTACAGCACCCTCACCGCTTCCCCTTTTGGGGAGAGCTTTCGAAGCTGCAGACTTTGCCGATGGGGCCGCAACCTTCATCTCTTTCATCGTTCCCCAGCGATTGCAAGCAGGGCATTTGCCCATCCACTTCACGCTTTCTTGCCCGCAATAATCGCAGACATATACTGTTTTATCTTTTGCCACCTTGACTATTTACGATTTAATCATTTACCATTTACTATTTAATAGTTGGCATATCCTTCGGTCGCCGACCTTCGGTTCTCCCCATTAAGGGGGAGTTAGAGGGGGTCTTCTTCATGCTTAACGAGATTCTTTCCCTCTGCAAATCAACTCCTACGACCCTGACCATTACCTGTTGCTGGACTTTTACAACGGTTGTAGGGTCTTTCACGTAGTGGTCGGCGAGTTGCGAGACATGCACCAAGCCCTTGATATGCACGCCAATATCGACGAAGGCGCCAAAGTTCGTGATGTTTGTCACGATGCCTGGCAGAATCATTCCCTCGCGAAGGTCGCCAATCTCATGTACTGTTGGGTCGAAAGCGAAAGCATGCAAGGGCTGACGAGGGTCGAGTCCTGGCTTGTCGAGCTCAGTCATGATGTCTTTCAACGTTGGCAGACCTACGTCATTACTAACGTATTGTTCGATGTTTATCTTGTCTCTCAACGACTTGTCAGCCATCAGTTCCGCTACAGAACACTTCTGGTCGCGAGCCATTTGCTCCACCAACTCATATCTTTCAGGGTGAACAGCGCTGTTGTCAAGCGGCTCTGTTCCGCCTTTTATGCGAAGGAAACCAGCCGATTGCTCGAAGGCTTTGGCACCCAATCGCGGCACTTTCATCAGCTCTTTACGAGAGCGGAAAGGCCCGTTCTCACGCCGATAGCGCACGATATTCTGGGCAAGCGAAGGTCCGAGGCCGCTCACGTAAGTCAACAGCCATTGCGAAGCCGTATTGAGGTTCACGCCAACTCTGTTCACACAATTGATGACGGTATCTTCGAGGCTCTTTCTGAGAGCCGTTTGATTGACGTCTTTCTGGTACTGACCCACGCCAATGCTCGACGGATCTATCTTGACGAGTTCTGCAAGAGGGTCCATCAAGCGACGACCTATGCTGACGGCTCCCCTGACGGTCACATCCTCGTTGGGGAACTCTTCACGTGCAATCTCGCTGGCACTATAGATGCTGGCACCGTCTTCGCTCACGCTATAAACCTCCACATTATCGGGAAGGTCGAGGTGACGCACGAAGTCCTCTGTCTCACGACCAGCCGTTCCGTTGCCAATGCTGATGGCCTGCACGCCATATTTCTCGACGAGATTCTGAACGGTCAGCATCGCCTTAACACGTTCAGCACGAGGTGGATGCGGGAAGATGACGTCGTGATGCAGGAGATTGCCTTCCGCATCGAGGCAGACCACCTTGCAACCTGTTCGGAAGCCTGGGTCAATCGCCATCACACGCTTCTGTCCGAGGGGCGAAGCCATGAGCAGTTGTTCCAGATTACTAACGAAGACTCGGATGGCTTCTGCATCTGCTTTCTGCTTGGACGAAGCACCAAACTCGTTCGAGATGCTGGGCTCGAGGAGTCTCTTGTAACCGTCCTCGACAGCTTCCAGCACAGCTCTGCTGCACTCATTGTTGCCTCTCACGAACTGACGGGCGATTCGTTCCATAGCCGGCTCATCGTCAACACAAATCGAGACACGCAGGATGCCTTCAGCCTCACCCCTTCGCATAGCCAGCAAACGATGGCTGGAGCAGCGTTTCAGGGGTTCCGTCCAGTCGAAGTAATCGCGATAATTCTGCCCTTCCACATCTTTGCCTTTGATGACTTTGCTCTGTATCTGAGCATGAATCGAGAAGGTAGTTCGCAGCGTTTGCCTTGCACGTTCGTCCTCGCTCACGCGTTCAGCAATAATATCCTTTGCTCCCTGAAGAGCCTCTTCCTCGCTAAGTTTGGCTCCCTCCTTGTCATTTTTAATTTTTAATTGTTCATTTTTAATTAACACCTTTAGTGGTGTTGACGGTTGTCGCAGGATGGCATCGGCAAGCGGCTCCAGTCCGGCTTCCCGAGCGACTTGGGCACGAGTGCGACGCTTCTGCTTGTAGGGCAGATAGATATCTTCCAGAGTGGTCTCGTCCCAACATTCCTCAATACGGCTTCGCAGTTCTGGTGTGAGCTTTCCCTGAGCCTCTATCGTCGTGAGAATGAACTCCTTGCGATGCTCCAACTCGTTCACATTATCGAGTTCAGCAGCCACTTGAGCGACCTCAACATCCGTCATTCCGCCAGTTGCTTCCTTGCGGTAACGGCTGATGAAGGGCACAGTAGCCCCTTCCTGCAGCAAATCGACGACTTGCCGCACATATTTCTCCTTGAGTCCAGTTCGCTCAGCAATCAGATTGTAGTTCATACTTATTCGTGCTAACAAGTTGCAAAGTTACGAATTTTAATTGAAAATTAAAAATCGAACCTCGAAAAAAGTTCAATTAATTGTGTCGAATCACTCCATAATGAATGGAATAATTCTTTACAAATCGTGGTACGTGATTTTACTCAAAATGTTGTAAAGATTTTTTCCAAATGTCAACTTTTGCGGGTCGAAACAAGGAAATTTCCAACTTCACACGTGAACTTTTCCAACTCGACACGTCGATTTTGCAAACTTCACACGTGAAGTTGAGTGTTTCGACACGTGTAATTATTGCACAAAACACGCATATATTACGCATATTACAGGTATATTTTGTGCATATGAAACTGTCGCGTCTGTATATCAAGTAGATAGCAAACCTCGATTATGCGCGTTCTATTCGCCCTCGACACTACTTGGCCGAAAATATCGCAAGGAAAATGGGCCAAAATCACACTTTTTCATGACAGAAGTTCAAGACGTTCAAGGAGTTCAAGAATTCTGTAAACTGTAAACCGTAAACAGTAACCTTTACTCTAATCATAACAAAAACAGAGGCAGACGATTATTCGCCTGCCTCTGTTTGTTTATTTATATATTCTTTCTCCGAAGATAAGGCTGCCGATGCGGACCATGTTCGAGCCGTGCTGCACGGCGATGGGGTAGTCGTCCGACATGCCCCAGGAACGAGTCTTCCATTGAACATTGAACATTGTTCCGTCTGCGCCTGACCGAAGGGAAGAACATTGAACAAAGAGTTTCTTCGCTTGTTCGAACTCGCGGGCTATCTCGGCTTTGTCGTCCGTGTTTGTTGCCATACACATCAGACCTTCTATGCTGACGTTCTCGTACTGCTGCCATGCTCCGCTCTGCATAAAGGCGAGTAGCTCGTCGGGCAGGAAGCCGAACTTGGTCTCCTCCTTGGCAACATGCACTTGCATCAGGACCGGTATGATGCGCCCGCACTTCTTCGCTTGCTTGTCGATTTCCTTCAGCAGGTGCTCCGAATCGACAGCATGAATGAGGCTCACGAATGGTGCGATATACTTCACCTTATTCGTTTGCAGGTGTCCGATGAAGTGCCATTGGATGTCTTTAGGTAGTATGTCGTACTTCTGCACGAGTTCCTGCACATGACTCTCGCCGAAGATGCGCTGCCCGCCATCGTAAGCCTCCTGAATCATCTCGACAGGATGGTACTTGCTCACAGCCACCAGTCGTACCCCTTCGGGCAAAGTCTGCTTGATGCGATTTATCCTTTCACTTATCATTTTTAGTTTTTACTTATAACCAACCGATTACATGGATTTGGTTGAGTCTTTTGTCCAGTTATCTTCTATTTCTTCTTTGTTTTGGGCGCCTCTTGCTCAGTCGCAGCCTTGAACTTGAAGACATCTATGATGGGTGTCTCGGTGATGGAAACGATGACCCACTCGCCAAGTGTGCCCTTCATACATTCGTCAAGCCTTGCCAGTGCACGATGGAAGTCGTTTGCCTTAATGACAGCAGTCTGTACGGTACGCTTTTCCACGGCTGTCTTCTCGTCGATGGAGATGAAGGCGATGCGTGCCTTGTACCAGTGGTCGTCGTTCAAATCCTCGCTGTCGAAGAGGTCGGCAATCCGTGCACGTTTGATGTCCGTCACCATGAACTCGCCCGACATGTAGGGCTTAATCTCCTCGATGAAACGTTTCTCGGCTTCCGTGAAGCTGAGGGCATCTACTAAATATGTCTCTGTGGTCTTCTTGATGAGACCGCTCTCCAAGGTCTTATCGTAACGGACCTTGCATTCAAACCATTCGCTTTGCATTATCGTTTATATTTAATTCATAATTCATAATTCTCAATTCTTGACTCGTCAACTTGTCCACTTGTCAACTCGTCAACTAACAATTCTTAATTCCCCTTCTTGTACCAGAAGAAGAAGCTGTTCTGCTTGCGCTTTTCCTCTGGAGTCTTGGCGCTGAAAATCTTCTCCATTGTGTATGGGTGGTAGCCTGTTGCCCAGCATGTTGTGCTGACGGTCAGGGGCGTGGGTGTGAAGTCCTGAACCTGCTCGAGTTTGAAGTCCATTTCCCTTGTGAGCTTTGCCAGCTCTGCCATATCTCGCTCCGTACAGCCCGGGTGCGAGCTGATGAAGTAGGGGATGAGTTGCTGCCTTAATCCTGCCTTGCGACAAGTGGCGTCGAAGATGCTTTTGAACTCTCTGAAGAGCCTAAACGAGGGCTTTCGCATTATGTTGAGTACAGTATCGCTCGTGTGCTCAGGAGCCACTTTGAGTCGTCCGCTCACGTGCCTGGTGATGAGTTCGCGTGTGTATTCCCTTGCCGCACTATTCAGGGCTTCTTGCTTCCAGTCGTGGAGCAGCATGTCGTACCTGACGCCACTGCCAATGAAACTTTTCTTGATGCCTGGAAGTGCATCCACAGCCCGATATATGTCGAGCAGAGGACGGTGGTCTCCGTTCAGATTGGGACAGATGGCAGGATGGATGCACGAAGGACGTTTGCACTTCTTGCACACTTCCATGCGCTTCCCTCGCATCCTATACATGTTGGCACTCGGTCCGCCCAAGTCGCTCAAGTAGCCTTTGAAGTCTGGCATTTTTGTGATGGCTTTCACTTCGCGCAAGATGCTTTCCTTCGAACGGCTTACGATAAACTTTCCCTGATGTGCGCTTATCGTACAGAAAGCACAGCCCCCGAAGCAGCCGCGATGGAGCGTCACGCTGAATTTAATCATCTCGTAGGCAGGGATGCGTTTCCCGTTGTATTTGGGATGTGGAAGGCGCGTGTAGGGCAAGTCGAAGCTGCGGTCCAGCTCCTCGGAAGTGAGTGGAGGGTAGGGTGGATTTACCACGACGTAACGCCCTGCCGTAGGTTGAATGAGGCGCTGGGCATGAATCTTGTTGCTTTCTTCCTCAATGTGACGGAAGTTCTCGGCATGAAGCTTGGGTTGCTTCAGGCAATCCTCGTAGCTATGGAGTACGATGTCGTCCTCCTTGATGCCGCCGGGTATGTCTTCCTGCTTGCAGATGAAGGCAATCTGATGGGGCATCTTTGTCACAGCCTCACGCAGTACTTCCCTCGTGATGCAGGCCTCGCCATTCTCGTCATAATGGAGTAGGGGGTGGAAATCTTCGATTGCTTCGTTGAGCAAGCGAACCAGTTCCAGTGTTGGCTTCTCGCCCATGCCATACGTGATGAGGTCGGCATCACAGTCCTGAAGAATGCTGGGGCGGAAACGTTCCTGCCAATAGTCGTAGTGCATCACACGTCGAAGGCTTGCCTCGATGCCTCCAAGCACGATGGGAACGTCAGGGAAGAGCTTCCTGAGGATGTCTGTATAGACGATGGTGGGGTACTCCGGACGCATGTCGTGCCGCCCGTCAGGACTGTATGCATCCTCGCTCCTGAGACGCCGTGCAGCCGTGTATTTATTTACCATGCTGTCCATGCATCCAGGCGAGATGCCGAAGAAGAGGCGAGGGCGCCCAAGCTTCTTGAAGTCGCGGAAGTCACCATGCCAGTCAGGTTGCGGCACGATGGCAACTCGCAAGCCTTCTGCTTCAAGCAAACGCCCTATGACGGCAGCTCCGAAGGCAGGATGGTCCACGTAGGCATCAGCGCTGAAGAGAATCACGTCAGCACGATCCCAGCCACGCAGATCCATCTCCTTGCGTGTCGTCGGTAGCCAATCAGTCAGGTTTGCCATGAACTAAACAATCACTAATTAATCGACCTTCAGTGACGTTTTCAGGGCATCGAGTTGTTCCTTCTTCCAGTCGATAAAGAGCAGGATGAGCTGATGCAAACCAAAGGCTTTCATGTCGTTATGGAAGATGATGTGTTCGCAGAGGTTGAGCAACTCTGGATCTGGCTTGTCGTTCGAGAGCAAGCCACGCACGTTGAGCCGCAACTTCTCGAGGACACTCTCTTCTACAATGCCGTTACTGTCGAGCAAGTCCGAGAAGAGGGAGTAGCGGTCGATGGTCTTCAGGTGGGATTCTTCGACGGAAAGTTGTCGGGAACCCTTCATATTGCATAGTATTGTGTACATCTACTTAATTTTCTATTTGACGATTGACAATTTACGATTTATTTCCCCAGCAGGAAGTCGATAGCTATGCCGATGATGTTCTGTCGGGAATCGGTCTCCTTGATGCATTCAAGTGGGAAGCCAAATGCCAGGACACGATAGCCAGGGCCAGGATAGGCCACAGCTGCTGAGTGATTGCCCGAGGTGTAAACCATCGTGCTGAAGGCACCATTCACGCCCTCGATGACGTCTGTACTTCTTACCCAATAGTTCACTTCGCTTGGGTTGCAGAAGATGTTGGCAGTGTTGTTCAGGCCTTGAACCGTGCAGATGCTGTCTGTCGGAGTGCTCGAAGCGAAACGATACTTCAGTTTCTCTGCCACGAAAGCATCCTGCTTGGCGTTGTGCATGTCGCTTCCAATGAAGGCTCCGCTCACCAAGATAGAAGTGTTCTGAAGCGTGAGTAGGGAGATGGCTGAAAGCATCTCGTCCGTAAAGGCTTTCCGACGCGTCAGGGAGTAGCCGTCGTCCTTCTGTGCACCAAGGATGAAGCTTGCCACTCGATAACGGCGGAGGTCAAGGTAGGGCAACTGATTGGGCGTAGTACTGCTGATGTTGCAATCGGGATGCTTTGCGAGGATGTCGGCAGCATAGCGCACGCTATAATCGTGAGTGTTGCCCATCAGGAAGAGTCCCTCGAAGTCGTCGCTGCTCACGCCAAAGCCGTTGTCTGTTTCCTTGCCGTAATTAGCTTTGTCGAAACTAATCTGAGGTCCGCAGAAGCCGGGCGACTTCACGTCAATCACGCCAGGGTCTGTGTTGAAGTCAAAGCCACCGGTCTTCTCATTGTCGAAAGGCAGGGGACTTGCCAATCTCTGGAAGGCATCGACAAGCAGGATAGTCGGAGCATTCTCTGATTCAGCAATCACGGCACAAACCTCGTCGCTCGGCAGGCTTGCTCCACCTTCGTTGACGGCTTCCACGCGGAAACTATAGAGCACGCCTGGTGTGGCTTCCGTCTTGAACGTGCAGTCGTTACCGCTCACATAATGTCCATTGTCGAAGTCCTTGCCTGCCTTCTTCACGTAAACCACGTAGCCATCAGGCTTTGCTGTGGGCTCTGCCGGGTCAAGGGTTGGTGTCCAGCGAACGGTAATTTCATTCGTTTCCTTATTGGGTTCGGCACTTATGCCAGCCACAGGCAAGGGCTGAATCACGACACTTTTGCCGCCGTGACTGGTGGCGACGAAGCGAACCATTGCCTTGTAAATGGCACGCGACATGAGGAACTTGAAGTAGGGGTCGTGTCCGAAACGCATGTCAGCCCAGTTCTGGTGGCTCAGCATCTCGAAGATGATGGCAGGCACTTGCGGATCGCGCGTCTCGCCATAATTCCTGTCGTAAAGGTCTCTTCTGTTCCAGAAGCCCAGTTCCCTCGACAAATCATTTGTGACTTGTGTCATCACCATATCAGCCAGGTCGCGACTGACAAGCCTTGAAAGTCCTGCTGCAGTCTTGCCCTCGTAGAAGTCTGTCGAGTAGATTCCGAGTGAACCGACAAGCGTGTTGTCCGTCCTGTAACCAGCATCACTATGAACAGACACGTAGAGTTCGATGGGTACATTCAGTCCGCTGTCTCCCCTCAAGTAGTTGCTGCCACGCGTTACGTGGTTTACTGTGAAGGGACGGGAGTTCACGTCGTCCTTGCCATCATCGTTTCCTCGACGGGAATACACGCTGTCCGGCATTCCATACCATTGTGCAGAGTAACGTGCGGCCTCGAGGCAACGTGGCAAGTCGCTGCTGATGGGCAAAGCCATCGTCGAGTCACCACGAACCACATTACCCATACCGCCGCCAAGACGCACAGCATCAGCCGTGATTACGCCTTTGTAGTTGCTCAGGTTGGTCAGGGAGATGTAGTTGTCATTTGCTTTGCCCTTGGTGAAATGGAATGTCCCCAGATAAACCCAGGTGCCTCCACCCATTTGCTGATTGACGCGGAACTGGCTCTCCACGCCTCCGTGCTTGACGGTATAGACAGCGTCCGATACGCTGCCAGGCACGGTTTGGTAGGCAATATAGACGGCATAATCGTCCTCGACGAGCACTTCAGGAATCCAAAGCACCTCGCTTGTCATCCGCTTGTTCTGTGTCGCCTCAATCATGCGATAAGTTCCTTTCTTGAAGGGATTCTCGCCATTCTCGTAGCCTTCCTCGTTGTGTCCGAAGCCCACGCCACCGTATTGCCAATGGAAGTTCGTGACGCGTTCCTCGTATCGGCTGCCGTCCCAGATGTAATCGTTATCGACTATGATTTCCTGCTTCTGCCAGTCTCGCTCTCTTGGAGTGAAGACGACGGCTCCGGCATTCTGCAGCATTGGGATGAGGTAGGGCACTACGAAGGTCTGCGTGAACATATCTTCTGTCGTACAGAAAAGCCTTGGACGTTGCCATACCCATTCTTGCTTGTCGAAGTTGAAGTACTTGCCGTGACTGTGACAAACGCTGAGGTGTCGGCCCTGCAAGCCTTTCTTAATGTTATATGGGCGGCTGAGAGGCGTCACCCAAGGGTTGCCCCGATAGAGTTCCTTCTTATATACGCGAGCCGTATCAGCCCTGTCCATCATACTTGTCGGGATGAGTTGCTCGATTGGCGTGTCCTTTGCGAAGATGCTGACGTCGTAAGTGTTGTAGGGCATCGGCAGGAGTCGCTTGATTTCCATGTATAGGTCGCCCACGACGAGCGGCGTGAGAGGCTGAGCAATAAAGTTGTCGCTCAGGACGATGGTAAGGTGCTTTTCGTTGGTGTTTACTATGATGTCCTCGACTTTAATTGTCTTGAGGTTGGGGAAGCTTGGGTTGGTGTACGAGGCGAAGTATTCGCGCAGGTTCTGGAAGCCGTCATTCTGGGCCAACAAAAGGTGAAAAGGTGAAAAGGTAAAAAGGTAAAAAACGAGAAGTAATATGCGTTTCATTACTATGAATTGTAAATTATGAATTATGAATTGTGAATTATGAATTGCTTTGGGTGTAGTCCTTTGAAGTTGGCGTAGTAGTCTTTTATTTCCTTCATTTGCGCTTCGATGTCTCCGTTGGGGATGATGGTCTTGGTGCAGACAATCTTCCTTTCGGCGAAGTCGAGCCCATAAAGCAGGATGGGAATCTCTGCCTTGAGGGCGATATAGTAGAAGCCCTTCTTCCAATCGGGTTGGGCTTTGCGCGTGCCTTCCGGAGTAATGCAGAGCCGGAAGGTCTTGGCCTGTTTAGCCTGCTCTGCTATGATGTCGGTCGAGTGCATCTGTTTGCTACGATAGACGGGTATTCCGCCAAGCCTCCGCATCAGGATGCCCATGGGCCAGAAGAACCATTCCTTCTTCATCAGGAAGTCACAATGAAAGCCTTTGGCCCGACTGTAGAGGTTGCCGACAATGAAGTCCCAGTTGCTCGTGTGCGGAGCAAGGGCTATGATGCATTTTTCGGGCAAAGGTTCCGTGATGGTTTCCGTGAAGTGGAACCAGCGGAACAGAATCTTGTTACAAAATGACTTGGTCATTTCTCTTATGAAATTGAAGTTAAAATTGAAGTTAAATATGGAGTTAACTCGCTGCGCTCGTGGAAGTTAATGAGCGAGCTCATGGACAATAGCTTTGGGGCTTGGTTGTGTTGTCCAGCACGCAGTGCTTTACTACCTTTTTTACTCCCATTTTTACTTCCTCTTTTACTTCCTATTCTTTCGTTACAGATTCTGAATTTGGTCGATAATCTCGTCAGTGCGCTTCTGCATGCTCTCGCGAAGCTTTTTGAAGAAGAGCGCAGTGCTGCCTGGCTCGACGTGCGAGAGGCGGCAGATCAGGTCGTTCTGCATCTTCATGATGCTGAGCATCACGTTCTCCACGTCCTGTTTGTTGTCCTTCTTCGAGTAGTTAGTTGCGGCAATACATTCTGCCAGCAGTTCGCCACACAGATAGTTGATGTGTTTTTTCAGGTCTTTGCGTTTCATAAGCCTATAATATATATAAGGTATAATTCAAAGGTCAAAGGTACATAATTTTTCCGACTCCACAAAGGAAACGCTCAAAACTTTCAGTTTTTTTTAGAAATTCCTCTAATGAAAAGTGAAATTCTTTGTCTCGACTGGCTTATAATTCGAGAATTTTGTGTAGGAAAGCCAAGAAGGACATCGATATGGCTTTTGAACTGGCGCCACCCCAGAGAACAAGTCGCCTCACTCTTGGGGCATAGAAATAAAGACAAAAGCCTCTCCGCGCAAAGCAGAGGGGCTTTTTGTTTGTCAGAATGAATTAGGCCCTCAACATCCGAGGTGGTCAAAACTTTTGACTACCTCTGTCTATCTGTTTCCCTTGGCTCTATTGTGAGTCTTGCAAAGCATCTGGCAGTTCTCGATGTCCGTGCTTCCGCCTTTGCTCCAAGCCGTCACATGGTCGGCATCCATGTCTTTGAGGTCCCAAATCTTGGTGTGGTTGGCATCATGCCCAACGGCACAAAGCGGGCAGTTCGACTCGCCTTTTGCTTTTGCTTCTGCTGTTTGCTTGGCATAGACTGACTTCTTGGTCGGTTCGTCAAAGACTCTTACATTAAGCAGTTTCGTGTTTTGGCAGCCATCTAAGATGAATTCGTAGATGCCCTTCTTATCTTTCACGTAAAAACTTTCGTAGAGTTTCTTCACCTTCTCTGCTACTTCTGCCGGATTGTATGCCGTCTTGTGGAAGCGTTCGTAGAGATCACCCCACTTCAAGCCGCACATCTCTTTCTCTGGGTTAAAATCGAACACGGATGTTATCCAATCAATAACCGAAGTAAAGTAGGCTTTGAGTTCTGTGACGTCATTGTCGTAACGATGTGCAGCCATATAGTCTTCCACATTCCCTTTGCTTACCCAATCGAGGGCGGCAGTAAGGTAGTCCTGTCGCTTGGCTGTGCCTGGAATGAAGCAACTCCACTTGTTGATATTCGTATTGTTCGAGTTCGAAAACTCTTCCTTTGCTTTGGTGACAAAAGGACCGGAATAGACGGCATTGAGCGTTTCCTGAGTGTTGAGAGGAATGCCCACAATATTGATGGTTCGGAACCAATCTTTGATTTCTTTCTCAGTACCTTCGCAGACATAGATGAGGAGCTTTGTGTTCAAGAACTTCTCCTGTTCATCCTTATTCAATGCTGTAAAGTACCAAGGCTTGCCGTCTGCATCTATCCATGCGAACTTCTCCGTGATAAAGCGCCCAAGCGAAGTGATACGCTGCTGACCGTCGAGAACCTCGTACTTGTCTTCGCCTACCTTCGAGAAGTAAATCAATCCAAGAGGATAGCCATTCCTGACGGACTGTATGACGTCCACTTCTTTCTTGCCGCCATTCTCGGCATAGAGGTAATGACGCTGAAACTCAGGTTGAATGGTTAGTTTACCAGAAAGGCCATAAAGTCCCTTTCCTTCATATTCGTTATACTGGAAGCCCTTGCAAATGTCGCCAATCGTCCAGTCTGTTATCAATGTTGGTTTCATATAGGTTATTGTTTTTTGCGGATAAGGATTCGTGAATATGGGCAAGATGGTTTCCCTGTTTCTGGATGCGTAAAAGAAAGGTCAGAACGTCCTCTATAATTCTTTTTTATTCCCAATTCTTTTGCGGAATTACCAGTTCCTATCCCAATTATTTCAAATTGTTCAGGACAATATTTATCTAAAAAGGTTGAAGGAATTCCCATGATTCCATCATAATCGGATGGAATGACATCAAAGTATGGGACATCTATGGCGTCATAATTATCATATTTTATATATCCATACTTCCTCAAATCAAGATGTTTTGAATACCTTAAATTATCAGACATTGTCATGAGTTTTAACTGTTCGTGACGTCTTCCATGCTCCATATTGGTTAGCCAAATAGATGGAACATTCTTCATGGGAAGTCCATTAATTATTTTGTCGACATCGTTATTGTTTTTCGTTTCAAACCACATACCGCCAGCCCATTCTGTTCTTCCAGACCAGACTTTGTTATTTTTAATGTAAGGGAATACTTCTTTATAAGTAACACAATTTTTATTGGCAATTATAAGAAAACTCTTCCCACTTGCAATTACCCATTGAAAAAATGGAATAAATAGACTAAATGGTGGGTTTGTTACAACGACATCACTCTGATTCAGTAATTCACAAACTTCTTTGCTGCGGAAGTCGCCATCACCTTCAAGGTAGTGCCACTCGAGGTCATCTAAATCGATGCGTCCATTGCCATTGGTGTCACGAGTCAGTTCGAATATCTTGCCCTTGATGCGAGTCTTATCTACATCGTACCAGGCACTGCTTGTCTCGAAGAGTGTCGGCTGATAATTCTTGTACTTCTTGCTCTCAACGGCATAGCTTGTGCTGATGAGCCGCTTCAATCCCAGCCGCTCGAAGTTCTGGGCAAAGAAACGCGTGAAGTTGCTCCACTCTGGGTCATCACAAGGAAGCAACACTGTCTTGTCGCGGAAAGTGTCGGGATTATACTCCAGATAGGCATTCACTTCCTTCTGGATATCGGCATACTGAGTGTAAAACTCATCATTCTTGGCAGCCTTTGCAGCCCCAAGATTACTGTTCTTAGCCATACGCTATGCATTGCGCGTATGCTTATCTTCGGCAGCAGGCATCTACAAACAAAAAGCATGGACGATATTCTCACCCATGCTCTGAGGTTGTAGGATACCTGTTAAACCGGATAAGTCACGCCCATGCATACAGCACAGGCGTTTGCGACTTATTCTTTCGGTTTAACATTTGAAACTTCCTACATTTCAGAGCAATTCCGAATAAACAGCAAACGCTATTTTACTAATAAGATTCCGAGGGCGCCTCCACTGAGGCTATTATTGCCCTCTCGCTCTGCAAAGTTAGTGATTATTTTTGAATGACAAAAGTATTTTCGAGGAAATGTTTTGTAGAAGGGCAAAAGTTTTGCGTCATCCTTAGCCACACTAAACTATAGCCATCAGTTCCCTGTCAATCTTGTGCAGAGCATCCTTAATGAGTTTTATCTGATATGGCCGGGCGTGTTTCTTCCCATTGGCATATTGCGATAGCAGGCTTTGGTTGATGCCCGAGACACGGCTGATGGCAGCCAGTGACACATATGGGCTGCAGGCTTTCAGCAACGAATGCGCATCCAGGAAATTATACTCCAGCTCATAATCTATATCCAGACGGCTGAGTTCATCTTCTATAGCTTTCTTCAATTCCTCGAATGTCTTAGCAGTAAGAGCTATTTCCCCGACAGTTTTATCAGAGATTGTGGCCATAAAACTATTGTCGCAAATTTTTAGATTTGCTTTTAACTGAACCTCCCTGTCAGGCAATATGGGCTTCTTCAACACGGATCGAGGCAGTAATCCCATCGAGAAGAAATAAGTCTCTATCTTCCCTGCAAGCGCAGTTGGAGTGAGGTTTAGCGCCTCACAGTACTCCATCAGCTCCATTACGCTAAGGCGTCTCTTTCCTGATTCGATTTCAGATACCCGTTCTTGCGTGACGCCTAATATCTTAGCCATCTCCTCCTGAGTTATATGCTGGCATTTCCGCTCTCTCTGAAGCAGAAAGCCAAGCGTTTCACTCCTATCTTTTCTTAGTTTTCTACCCATATCTGCCGCAAAGATAAGAATAATATTTCACTTTATACGATTTTAGGTATAAAAATTACCAACGGGAACCCATACGCATAATTCATGCGATATGTAGGAGGAGGATTCCGACATGATGACAAACAATCTTTCACAACGTTCAAAAGGGGCTCAAATGATGTGTCTTTTCGCAATTCAAACGCTGTATGTACCTTTGCAGCAGCATTCGAGGCTAAGAATCTCAAGCTCTGTGCAGAAGCAGGTGAAATCAAGATTTTTCGATTTTGAAAATCGCATTATCATTTTACTTACCTTTGCAACAAACAAAAAGTAAAAAGTTGTCCTTGACGGGCAAAAGTATGCTTACTATAATATATACATGGTGTTAAACTTAAAATTAATATATGAATAATACATTCTAAATTTGCAACGAGAGAGCTCTTCTCTGTCCGGACAAATTGAGAAGAGTAAACCCGGTGGGGTTTTATCTCAGAAAGGTAACCTAGGGAATGAACCTTGGCACAGATCCCGCCAGCCGCAGTAAACGAGCGCCCGCTCGATGGCTGGAGTGCTATGGGCGCTCATTTTTAAATTCCAAAAATATGAAAAAGGAATTTATTAGTGAGAACGTTAACGTTCAGCAGACGGAAGGTCTGGCTGGACAAGTACATGGTCAAGCCCAGACGGTGCAGGGCATCGTGGGCGAGGCTGTGAAATCTAAAACTGCATTACTAAATAATAGTAATATGGTTAATATCGAATCGAATTCCTGCTCTTTGGAGCAGGAGCTGGTCGGGAAGGCTGGAGAGTTGTTTTCTCAGCATTACATGCGTGAAGAGCAGTTAGCGAAACTCACTCTCGACAGGATTGCTGGGCAGGTGGAGACTCAGGAGTCGGTAATCTTGAAACTGATGGCCGATGGCAAGGGACAAAGCCTGAACGGAGTGCGAGAGGTTGTGGTACGCGAGGTGATGCGTGTTGCCGATGGACTGTTGTGGACGCCTGAGTATGACGAGAGCCTGAGAAGCGGACAGCATGTACTCGTGTTCACTGGCAGCCATTGGCAGAAGATAGAATCTCAGCTATGGAAGGACTTCGTGAACAACAGTGCTAAGAACTGTGGTGTACCCGAGTCGATGCGCATGAACCCGCAGTTCATGAAGCGGCTGTATGAGGACATGGCTTTCAACCTGTCAGGTGAACGTAAGCAAATGATTCCCTATGGTGAGGTGTGGCTGAACTTGCACAACGGTACGCTTGTCATCAGGAGTGATGGCAGCGCAGTGCTCCACGAGCATCGCAAGGAGGACTTATTCCGCTACACGTTGGACTACAGCTACGACCCTGATGCCCAGTGTCCGCTATGGCAGCGTTTCCTCGACAGGGTACTGCCCGACGCTGATGCGCAATTGTTGTTAGCTGAGTTCATCGGTTACACGCTGATGCCTGGTCATGAGATGGAGAAGATACTGATGCTCCATGGCGAGGGTCAGAACGGCAAGAGTGTGACATTGGAGATTATCGAAGCACTGTTGGGCTCGGTAAACGTCAGTTACCTCAGTCTGGCAGACTTGACAAACGACGATGTGAAGCGGGCTGGTTTTGAACATAAAAAAGTCAATATCAGTCACGAGAGCGGCAAGGATGTCAATCCAAACGTGCTGAAGCAGTTGACTTCAGGCGAGCGTGTTGTGATAAAGAATCTCTACTGCGACCCTCGTGAGACGAAGGATTACGGCAAGCTTATTGCATCGTTCAACACCATGCCTCGAGCTGAGAACACCTTTGGCTTCTTCCGTCGTCTGATTATCCTGCCCTACACGGTTACAATCCGTAAGGAAGAGGTTGACAGGCAGCTGACGAAGAAACTGATGACCGAGTTGCCAGGCATCCTGAACACAGTCCTGAAGGTACTACCCGAGTTGATGAATCGACGTGAGTTCTCGCCTTGCGAGAGCAGCGACAAGGCATTGGAGCACTACCGCCTCCAGTCGGACAATGTCAGGTTGTTCCTGAATGAGGAGTGCGAGGCTTCGGAGTTCACCACATTGGCTTCCGAACTCTTCTTGGCCTATCGCAACTACTGTTACACCTCGTCGTTCAAGAATCTTGGTAAGAACAAGTTCTTCGCTCGTCTGGAATCATTGGGCTATGAACCAGTGAAGTATGCTAACCAAAAGTATTACAAGCTAAAAGTCATTGTGTCATGAACAGTCAGTATGAACATTACGACACTCAGAGCCTCAATGCCATCCCCATTGTGGGGGTGGCAGAGCGCCTGGGCGAAGTCAAACGGGCTGGATCGGTCTATAAGACCCTTTGCCCATGGCATGACGACAAGCATCCATCGCTGACCCTCTACGAACGAACAGGCGAGAATCACTGCTACTGCTTCAGTTGCGGAAAGGGTGGAAGCGTTATAGACCTGGTCATGCAGTCGCTGGGCTATACATTCAAAGATGCATGTGAATGGCTCTCGCGGGAGTATGGAATCAGCAAAACGTCGCACGAAGGTCATCTGCCGCCTCCTAAAGTAAGGGAGACTGTAGTGAAAGAAGAGCCGACCTACACCTACATCCCAGTAGAGATGACAGATGAGTTGGTTTCTTCGGAGAACTCGCTCTGTCGGTGCCTGATGCGTATGTTTCAGCCAGAAGCAGTTGAGCTACAATGCGAGGAATATCGCATCGGATGCTATGCGATGAATGGACTGGACGACTATACCGTTTTCCCAAGCATCGACTGGCAGGGTCGTGTGTGCAACCTGAAGGTGCAGCACTACGATACAGACCCAGCCTCGCCACGTTTCTGTCACAACGACCAGAACACCTATTGGTTAGGCGCCATCTGGTCAAAAGAAGGTCGTCTGCCACAGGGAGCTCAATTTCGTTCAGATTGTCTGTTCGGAGAGCATCTGTTGCCACGCTATCCAGAAAGCATCGTCGCACTTGTGGAAAGTCCAAAGAACGCAATGTTCGGAGCACTGGCTTTTCCGCAAATGACATGGGTAGCCACTGGCAATAAAGGAGCGCTGAAACGCGAGACTTTGCAGCCGCTCAGAAGCCGAGACGTGATAGTCATTCCCGACCGTGATGCCATTCAGGAGTGGAAACAAACACTGAAAGGAATGGCAGACTTGGCGAACTTCACCGTCAGCGACTTCTGTAGGCAGAATGCACCAGATGGACAAATGAAATATGACATCGCAGACTATTTGCAGCGGCGGATGTTATCACGGTAGAGTATTAGTTTGTTTTTAGTTTTTCAGCAGCTGTCTGGAGAGTTGTAATAAACTCACAGACAGCTGTTTATGTAACATTATTTTAGTTTTTTACATAATTTTCACTATAACCCATCTACATCTTATTACCATTTTTTTTATTTTCTAAAGAAAAGAAATGAAAAACTAAAAAAAGCAATTTCAAATCGCTAATAATCAGTGTAATATGAGTACAACAGAAGGTCAAAAAAAATAAAGAAAAACTATTAAACACAAAGACCCCAAAAACTTTCATTTTCGTGTGAAAATAATTGCCAATTTACTTGCGTAATTCAAGAAAATGTCGTATCTTTGTAATGTGAAAGACAAGGGCAAACGAGGCACTGCTAAAATGCCAACGAAGCACGCCTAAGTGCGCAATTAGACACGCTTAGTTCGGTCACGAAGCACGCCAAAGACCACCTCTCGAAACGGGATAACAAACAAAATTAATTAACCTGGAGAAAAGGAGTAAAAGAAGTAAAAGGAGTTAAAGACGATACCACAAGGGCCCAAAACTATTGTCCTTAACTCCCCAGCGAACAAAGTGAGCGAGACTCCGGCTTTGCCGCCTGAGCACCAACTGGAGCGCAAGAACTCC
>ONSR01000082.1 GCA_900320565.1 uncultured Prevotellaceae bacterium | reverse complement strand
TACATTCTTTACGCCTTTTACTGTTTTGAGTTTCTTGATGAGTTGTTGCAGGCGGCTGGTATCGTCGAGCATGACGGTAAGCGAGCCGTTGAAGAGTCCGTCGTTGCTATCGATGCTGATGCTGCGGAGCAGGATTTTCTCTTCCTTACTTATTATATTAGTGATGTTGTTGATGATGCCAATGTCGTCGTTGCCGATAACGCGAAGGGTGATGGGATATTGGCTGCCGCGCTTTCCTGCCCATTTCGCCCGAACTATTCTGTAACCAAAACGTTGGCGAAGCTGTGGCGCGTTGGGACAATCCTCGCGATGAATCTTGATGCCACCGCCACTTGTCACGAAGCCAAAGACGGCATCGCCATAAACTGGCTGACAGCATTTTGCCATCTGGAAATCAAGACCTTTCAGGTTTTGGTCGATGACGAGGACATCAGACCCGCCATCCCCCTTTATTGGGAGTGCTTTATCAGGTATCTTGAACTGGTCGGCGCTTTGCGTTGTCGCTTGCTTCTCGGCTTCTCCATGGTCGAAACGTTGCTGCTGGGCATAGGCTTCGAGGACGGCATTCATATCGAGCTTCCCATCAGCCAGAGCAGCATAGAAGTCCGTTACGATGCGATAACCGAGCTTCGTCATGGTATGCATCAGGACGGGCTCCTCGTAGTCGAGCTTCTTATTCTTCATCTTGCGCTCCAATTCCTCTTTTGCGAGGAGTGCTTGCCGGCTCTCCATTTCCTTGAGGCTTTGGCGGACCTTTGCACGTGCTCGGGTTGTCGTGAGGATGTTCAGCCAGTCTTGTTTGGGCGTTTGATTGCTGCTGGTCAGTATTTCAACTTGGTCGCCGCTCTGTAGCTTTTGCCGAATTGTGACGTTCTTGCCGCCAATACGGGCTCCTACGCATTGGTTGCCCACCTTCGAATGAATGTGATAGGCGAAATCGAGCACCGTTGCACCCATCGGCAGCTTGAAGATGTCGCCCTTTGGCGTGAAGACAAACACCTCATCTTCCTTAAGGTCGAGGCGGAACTGGTCCATGAGCTGGGCATCGTCGTTCGTCTCGAGAGCGCTACGGACGCCTGCCAGCCATTCCTCCACGCCACTTTCGCCAGAGCGAATGCCCTTGTAGCGCCAATGTGCAGCCAGTCCGTGCTCGGCAATATCGTCCATTCGTTCTGTACGAATCTGCACCTCAACCCATTTCTGTTCAGGGCCAAGAACGGTGATGTGGAGGCTTTCGTAGCCGTTGCTCTTGGGCACAGAAAGCCAGTCGCGCATACGTTTCGGGTTGCTCTGGTACATATCGGTAATGATGCTGAACACTTGCCAGCACTCCATCTTCTCGCGTTCCGGTGGCGAGTCGAGGATGATGCGAATGGCAAAGAGGTCATAAACGCCATCCACATCGACATGTTGCTTCTGCATCTTCTGCCAGATGGAATGGATGCTCTTCGTGCGGCCTTTCATATGGTAGTGCAAGCCAGCAGCCTGGAGTTTCTCGTCGAGAGGTTTCAGGAAACGCTCGATATAGGCATCGCGGCTGCGTTTCGTCTCGTTGAGCTTCTCTTTGATATGATAGTAGGCATCATGCTCGAGGTATTTGAGGCTGAGGTCCTCCAGCTCGCTCTTGAGCTTGTAGAGACCGAGCTTATGAGCCAGAGGCGCATAGAGATAAGCAGCTTCCATCGAGACTTTCTTTTGTGCCTCGACGTTCTCCGTGTCTTTGATTTGACGCATCACGCAGACGCGATTGGCAATCATGATGAGGATGACGCGCATGTCCTCGGCAAAGGTGACGAGCAGGCTGCGGAAGTTCTCGCTTCCCACGGTAGCGCTCTTCGTGTAGAGCTCGCGGATGCGCATCAAGCCGTGCAGGATGTGAGCCACCTCCTCGCCGAAATCCCCTCGAATCTCATCGAGCGAAGCAGCCCCGCTTTTCACTATCGACCAGAGCAGGACGCTCAGCACGCTGCCCCTCGA
This sequence comes from uncultured Prevotellaceae bacterium, assembly GCA_900320565.1. GTDB lineage: Bacteria > Bacteroidota > Bacteroidia > Bacteroidales > Bacteroidaceae > Physcousia. Next base: position 7,199 of record ONSR01000082.1, on the reverse strand, counting down.
CAGACCGATTTCCTCAGCTACAATCAGGGCAGTCTCGGTATCCTTCACAATCGGGTTTATGCCGAAGACGTCTCTTTGAAGCAGACCTTGTTCCGTGGCTTGTTTCAGGTATCTCGACAGTTTCTCCTCATCGCCCTGCTGAATAACGTCGGCAGCCAGTGCAAATAGTTGTTTCTTAGCGGTTTCTATGCGCTGGCGTTCCTCGTCGGTAAAGAACTTGGTAATCTTCATTTCGTGCGACATTATCTTATTTGCGCTACAAAGGTACGATTAAGTGAGCGAAAAGCAAAAGAATTGCTTGTTTTTCTTTTGCTTTTCCGAGCGAAAGTACTTTCGAGGCCAGTCCTCAAAGGTACGATATTTAATTCAAATTCAAAATTATTAAATTCAAAAATAATGATAGAACAACGAAAGACACGAATTTGTAACGGTTAAAGGTTAAAGGTTAAAGACAAATCCGTTTAATCTGTTCAATCCGTTGTTCGGAATAAAAGGTAAAAAAGAATCCGTATCATCCGAGTCATCCGTGTTCGCTTAAACTCTTAAACTTTCCAACTTTTTATAGCTACAGTCCCTATGAGGGGAAGGACGCGTCCCTATGAGGAGAGGGACACGTCCCTAAGGCGAGAGGGACGCGTCCCTAAAATCCACAGCAGGATTTGGGCAAATCCTCTGCAAGATTTTCCGAGTTTTGCAAGTGGTTAGAAAACAAAAAGACTGACAACAGAGAGCAGTCGTAATTTAATAACCAGTCAACTATATCTAGTCGTCAGACAGAAAACTGACAACCTAAATCAGCGAACTACAGATCGACATGATCTTTCAATGACAGTTTTTGACGCAGATGAGAGTGCGCGTAAGACCAAAACTTATGTTTTAGTGCTTTTGTCCCTTCTTTAACATGCAATTGACCTCTAGTTTTTCATGAATTAAAAGAAAAACCTGATTTTCTTTTGCTTTTTGCTCACTTATTCGTATATTTGCAGCATTGAAATATCAATATAAAGTTCAAAAAGATGAAAAAGACCTGCCAATTGCTGGCTTTGATAGCCATCCTGTTCCTTGCTGCCGGTTGCGAACTGGACCGCAAGAAAATCCTTACAGTAGAGCAACTCCCCGAAGCGGCTCAGACTTATATCAAGGAAAATATGGGCGACGCTAAGGTGCTCTATGTCAAGAAGGAAAAGAAGAACTTCAAAACCCGCTACGAAGTAAAATTCGACAACCAAATGGAACTCGAGTTCGATAGCAATGGTGAGATTTATGATATTGATGTAGATAATTAATTTATTAAAAAACACTAATATGAAACAGATGAAGTATTTCCTGATGGTGCTGATGTGCCTCGTGTCGTCCAATATTTTGGCTGACGACACACCAATCCCCGTGAATGGACGACTAAGGTTTTAACGCGAAGACTATGTTTACCCCAGAAGACATTCTGCAGATTGAGCAGAAAGGAATGAGTGTGGCGCAAGTTGAAGCGCAATTAGAGTGTTTCCGCAGAGGATTCAATTTCCTCAAATTAAAGGGTGCAGCTGCTGTGGGGAATGGCATCATGGCTCCGTCGAAAGAAGAGGCAGATGCCTACATCCAGGCTTGGAACGACTATAAGAAGGAGGGGCACGACATTACGAAGTTTGTGCCTGCGAGTGGTGCTGCCAGTCGTATGTTCAAGAATATGTTCGAGTTCTTGAGCGCTGATTACGAAGTGCCCACTACCGACTTTGAGAAAGTCTTCTTTGCCCACATTCACAGTTTTGCATTCTTTGACGCGCTGAATGATGCTTGCTTCCTGAACGAAGGCAAGGGCGTGGATGCGCTTATCGAAGAAGGAAACTACAAGGCTGTCGTAGCCAATATGCTCGAGGAAGAAGGCTTGAACTATGGTCAGCTTCCGAAAGGCTTGTTGCAGTTCCATAGCTATGACGATTGTGCAAAGACGCCTGTCGAGGAACATCTTACGGAAGCTGCTCTCTATGCAAGCAGCAGGGGAGAGGCTGAAGTGCATTTCACGGTTAGCAGCGAGCATCGTGAACTCTTCGAAGAGCTCATCGAACGTGTCCTTCCAGAGGCTCAAGCCCAGCACAAGATTACCTATAAGGTGAGCCTGAGCGAGCAGAAACCCAGCACAGACACCATTGCCGCCAATATGGACAACACGCCTTTCCGTACAAGCGAAGGCAAGCTCCTGTTCCGTCCTGGTGGTCACGGCGCTCTCATCGAGAACCTCAACGACCTCAAGAGTGACATTGTCTTCATCAAGAACATAGATAACGTTGTGCCGGACAGGTTGAAAGCTGATACGGTCTTCTGGAAGCAGGTTATAGCTGGCGTGCTTGTCGGCGTACAGAAGCAGGTGTTCGCTTACCTGCGTTTGCTCGATAGCGGTAAGTTCAATCATGACGATCTCGAAGACATCATCCGCTTCGTTCGCCACACGCTTTGCTGCGATGTGCCCGATTTGAAGAATATGGAGGATACGGAGCTTAACGTCTTCCTGAAGAAGAAACTCAACAGGCCTATTCGCGTCTGTGGTGTCGTGAAGAACGTTGGCGAGCCTGGCGGCGGTCCGTTCCTGGCTTATAACCCTGATGGCAGTATCTCTCTGCAGATTCTCGAGAGCAGCCAGATAGACCAAAACAATCCAGAGTACATGGAGATGTTCACGAAGGGTACGCACTTCAATCCCGTTGATCTCGTCTGTGCTATTCGTGACTACAAGGGCGAGAAGTTCAATCTGCCCGACTTCGTTGACCCTGCTACAGGCTTCATCTCCTATAAGAGCAAGGACGGTAAGGAACTGAAAGCCCTCGAGTTGCCTGGTCTCTGGAACGGTGCTATGAGCGACTGGAACACCATTATGGTCGAGGTGCCTCTTTCGACCTTCAATCCTGTGAAGACAGTCAACGACCTTCTGCGTCCCCAGCATCAGCCGGAAGCAGAGTGAGTTGCGAGAAAAGTTAAATAACCTTAAAAGTCGAGCTGCGCTTTATATTTTATAATGTGTAGCTCGATATTTTGTTGTACCTTTGCCGAGCTTTTGTGTAAACAAGAGCAAGCGATAATTAACTTATTTACTAACTTTTAATTAATCTGTATGGCAGATTTGAAAAATGTTGCTCCTCTGGAAGACTTCGATTGGGAGGCATACGAACAGGGCGATAGCAACTCAGGTGTGAGCCGCGAGGCTCAGACAGAGGCCTATGAGGGTTCTCTGAACAAGGTAAGTGACCACGATGTAGTTGACGGTACCGTCATCTCAATGAACAAGCGTGAGGTGGTGGTTAACATCGGCTTCAAGAGCGATGGTATCATACCTATGAGCGAATTCCGCTACAATCCAGACCTCAAGGTAGGTGATACCGTAGAGGTTTACATCGAGAACCAGGAAGACAAGAAGGGTCAGCTCATCCTGTCTCACAAGAAGGCACGTGCATCTCGCTCTTGGGATCGCGTGAACGAGGCTCTCAACAACGAAGAAATCATCAAGGGCTACGTGAAGTGCCGCACAAAGGGTGGTATGATCGTGGACGTTTTTGGCATCGAGGCATTCCTGCCCGGCAGCCAGATCGACGTGAAGCCCATTCGCGATTACGATATCTTCGTAGGCAAGACGATGGAGTTCAAGGTTGTGAAGATCAATCAGGACTACCGCAACGTCGTTGTCAGCCACAAGGCTCTCATCGAAGCAGAGCTCGAGGCACAGAAGAAAGAAATCATCGGCAGACTCGAGAAGGGTCAGGTGCTGGAAGGAACCGTCAAGAACATCACTCCCTACGGTGTCTTCATCGACCTTGGTGGCGTGGACGGTCTCATCCACATCACAGACCTCAGCTGGGGCCGCGTAAGCGATCCGAAGGAGATTGTCGAGCTCGACCAGAAGATCAACGTTGTTATTCTCGACTTCGACGACGAGAAGAAGCGCATTGCTCTTGGCCTGAAGCAGCTCACTCCTCATCCTTGGGACGCTCTTGATCCCAACCTCAAGGTGGGCGACCACGTTAAGGGTAAGGTTGTCGTTATGGCCGACTATGGTGCATTCATCGAGATTGCTCCTGGCGTAGAAGGTCTCATTCACGTCAGCGAAATGTCTTGGAGCCAGCACCTCCGCAGCGCTCAGGACTTCATGAAGGTGGGCGACGAGGTAGAGGCAGTTATCCTCACTCTCGACCGCGAAGAGCGCAAGATGTCTCTTGGCATCAAGCAGCTCAAGGAAGATCCCTGGGAAAACATCGAAGAGAAGTATCCCGTTGGCAGCAAGCACACTGCTAAGGTTCGCAACTTCACCAACTTCGGTATCTTCGTTGAGATTGAAGAAGGTGTTGACGGCCTGATTCACATCAGCGACCTCAGCTGGACCAAGAAGATCAAGCACCCCAGCGAGTTCACTCAGATTGGTGCTGAGATCGAGGTTTGCGTTCTCGAGATTGACAAGGCTAACCGTCGTCTCTCTCTCGGTCACAAGCAGCTCGAGGAGAATCCTTGGGATGTATTCGAGACTGTCTTCACCGTTGACAGCATTCACGAAGGCACTATCGTCGAGATGCTCGACAAGGGCGCAGTCATCCAGCTCGAGTATGGCGTGGAAGGCTTTGCTACTCCCAAGCACCTCGTTAAGGAAGACGGCTCTCAGGCTCAGAAGGGCGAGAAGCTGCAGTTCAAGGTGATTGAGTTCAACAAGGACAGCAAGCGCATCATCCTCTCTCATAGCCGCATCTTCGAGGACGTACAGCGTGCAGAAGCTCGTGAGGCTCGCGAGGCCAAGAAGGCTACTCGCAAGGCTGCTCCGAAGGAAGAGGCACCAGCAGTTCAGAACCAGGCTGCCAGCACCACGCTTGGCCCAGGCTGCCAGCACCACGCTTGGCGACCTCGACGCTCTGGCAGAGCTGAAGGCTAAGATGACCGAGGAGAAGACTGAAGCTAAGCCAAAGGCTAAGAAGACTACCAAGAAAGCTGCTGAGCCCAAAGCTGAGGAGCCCAAGGCAGAAGAGCCTGTAGCTGAGCCCGAAGTTGAAAAGACTGAGGAATAAATTAATATTCCAATAAGCAATGATAGCCCCGACCCCAATAAAGGGGTGGGGGCTTTTTTCTTTTGTCCGTGAGCGCAGCGAATTAACTTCCACGGACGTAGCGAGTTAACTTCTTTTTGACTTCCATGAGCATAGCGAATTAACTTCTAATTATATATATTTTGAACTTTGAATTAAACATATTGGGTTGCGGCTCAGCAAAGCCCACCACGCGCCACCAGCCAACCTCGCAAATCCTAAATGTGAGGGGCAAACTCTTCATGATTGATTGTGGCGAAGGTGTGCAGGCGCAGATGCAGAAGATGGGACTCTCGATGATGAGTGTCGGACATATCTTCATCAGCCACAACCATGGCGACCACGTCTTTGATTGGCACGATGGATCTGCTGGGACGTACTGCCGAACTGCACATCCATGGGCCGCAGCAAGTGGGCGAGCTCCTTGACTTTCTGCAACGCACCTACTACAGCGACATCCAGTACGAAGTCCTCTTCCATCCTGTCGATACGCGAGTGTACGACCTCGTTTACGAAGATCGCAGCATCACGGTTCATAGCATTCCCCTGAAACACAGGCTTCCCACTTGCGGCTATCTCTTCCGCGAGAAACCAAACATGCCGCACATCCGTAGGGAGATGATTGAAGCCTATAACATCCCTGTTAGCCAAATAAACAACATCAAGGCTGGTGCTTCGTGGACAACAGAAGATGGTACCGTCATTCCACATGAACGCCTCACTACGCCAGCCACCCCTTCCCGTTCCTTTGCCTATTGCTCTGATACCATCTATTTGCCAGAGTTGAAAGACATTGTCGAGGGTGTAGATTTGCTTTATCACGAAGCAACTTATTTTCACGAACGTGCACTCAGAGCAGAACAGACCATGCACTCGACAGCCCTTCAGGCAGCCACTCTGGCCAGAGATGCAAGGGTGGGGAAGCTTTGTATAGGCCATTTCAGTGCCTCCATAAAAGACGAAAACGCCCTCCTGAAAGAGGCACAAGCTGTCTTCCCAGACACCGTCCTTGCAAATGAAGGACTTGTCATCAGTATTGATGGAAGAGGTAAGAAGGATCCGCGCATAAAAAGCGCGCCTTGGTGCAAAAGCATCTGTGGAGATGAAAACTCCTTCACTCCTTAGAAAAAAAGCCCTAAGGAGTCAATGAGTCTGAGGAGAGCATCCAAAAAGAAGTAAGACACCTGTCAACTTTCCAAACTTCTGCAGAGAACCGACAGGTCGACGCAAGTCAACTTCCCAAACTTCTGCAAGTCAACTTCCCAAACTTCTGCAGAGAACTTCCCAAACTTCACTGCAGAAGTTGGCCAACTTCTCTGCAGAAGTTTAGCAACTTCACTGCAGTAATTTTTACGTTTTTCTATAGCCTTGTTTTCCTGTCACTTGCGAAACTCGGAAAAATCCTGCAGAGGATTTGTCCAAATCCTGCTGTGGATTTGTTGAAATCCTCCTGTGGATTTTGCCAAATCCTCACGTGGATTTTAGGGACGCGTCCCTCTGGACGCGTCCCTCTCGCCTTAGGGACGTGTCCCTCTCCTCATAGGGACGCGTCCTTCCCCTCATAGGGACTGGACCTATAAAAAGGTGAAAAGTTTAAAAGTTTAAAAGTTGAAAAGTTTAACGGTTGACAAATCCGTTTAATCAGTTCAATCCGTTGTTCTAAATTAAGGATTTTACACGCTTTAGCGATAGTTTCTCGCGACTGGTTTTGTTTCTGTCTAAGGAGTTTAGGAGTAAAGGAGTCTCTCCTGAAAAAACTCCTCAACTCCTTGACTCCTTAGAAATAGTTTCATGCGACTGGTTTTTTCATGTCTAAGGAGTTTAGGAGTAAAGGAGTCTCTTCTAAAAAAAACTCCTCAACTCCTCGACTCCTTAGAAATAGTTTCATGCGACTGGGTTTTTCATGTCTAAGGAGTTTAGGAGTAAAGGAGGCTCTTCTGAAACCAACTCCTCATCTCCTTGACTCCTTAGAGACAGTTTTGTGCGGCTGGTTTTGTTTCTGTCTAAGAAGTTTAGGAGTAAGGGAGTCTCTCCTGAAAAAACTCCTCTACTCCTTGACTCCTTAGAGTGTCATCTGTGTCATCCGTGTTCGAGATAACTTTAACCGTTTTCCGCGCATAAAAAGCGCGCCTTTGTGCTAAAGCATCA
>ONSR01000080.1 GCA_900320565.1 uncultured Prevotellaceae bacterium | reverse complement strand
GCGGGGTTCCACCTCTTCCCATTCCGAACAGAGAAGTTAAGCCCGCCCGCGCCGATGGTACTGCACACCCGTGGGAGAGTAGGTAGCCGCCGTTTTTAGTGGAAGCCTCCGCATCGAAAGATGTGGGGGCTTTCTTTGTATGGTAGTATTCTTCGGGTAAGGAAGTATTTCTTTGGGGGTGACGAGGCATACCTTGTGAGATATTTTTGCTTGCATCTTTTTGTGATGTTGTGGAAAATCTGTATATTTGCAACGTTAAAGTAGAGAGCTATGGCTGCACATAATGATTTAGGGCACAAGGGTGAGGATATGGCTGCAAAGTATTTGCAGGAGCAGGGCTATTTCATCTTGGAACGGAACTGGATGAACAAAGGCCGTAAGGAGCTTGATATCATTGCAACAAAGGACGATATTATTGTGTTTGTGGAGGTTAAGACGCGTAAGGTAGGTTCTGTTACGACACCTATTTCTGCTGTGGATGACCGCAAGCAGCACCGTATCATTCTAGCTGCAGACTCTTATATCAAGGCCAATCGTATAGACTTGAACTATCGTTTTGATGTGATAGGTATCATCTATAAAGATGAAGAAAGCCGGATAGACCATTATGAAGATGCTTTTAGGCCTCGTCCTAAGTTCTACAGGTGATGCATGATGTGCGATTTTGCCCTCTCTTTGGAAAGTTTGTAGCCTTTGATTTGCGTATCTTTAGGAAAATCACTATCTTTGTCGAATTAAATGACAAATAAGCAAACAACTGATGATAGACGACGAACAGCAGATTACTGACGACGGACAACTGACAACTGACGACGGACAACAGACGACAGAAGAAGAACTGCAGGCTACTGATGAAGGGCAACAGGTTCCTGAACGCGTGCAATGGACAGGTGATGGCATCACGCACCATTTGAACCAGATGTATCAGAATTGGTTCCTGGATTATGCTTCCTATGTAATCTTGGAACGTGCTGTGCCACATATTGCTGATGGCTTCAAGCCTGTGCAGCGACGCATCATGCACTCCATGAAGCGCATGGATGATGGCAAGTACAACAAGGTGGCTAATATCGTTGGCCATACGATGCAGTTCCATCCTCATGGTGATGCGAGCATCAAGGATGCGCTGGTTCAGCTTGGTCAGAAAGACTTGCTTGTTGACTGTCAAGGTAACTGGGGTAACATCATTACTGGTGATGATGCTGCTGCTGGCCGATACATTGAGGCTCGTCTGTCAAAGTTTGCGTTGGATGTTGTTTTTAACCCTAAGACGACTGAATGGAAGTGGAGCTATGATGGCAGAAACAAGGAGCCGGTTGCGCTGCCAGTTAAGTTCCCTCTGCTGCTCGCTCAAGGTGCAGAAGGTATTGCTGTAGGCTTGAATTGTAAGATACTTCCCCACAACCTTGTTGAGATTTGTGATGCAGCCGTCAGCTACCTTCATGGTGAGGAGTTCCACCTCTATCCTGACTTCCCAACAGGTGGAAGCATAGATGTCTCGAAGTATAATGATGGCCAGAGAGGTGGTTCTGTACGTGTTCGTGCAAAAATTGAGAAGCGAGATAATAAGACTCTGGCTATTACAGAGATACCTTACGGCAAGACAACGGGCACTGCTTCTAAGCCAAGCACCTTCATTGACAGTATTCTGAAAGCTAATGAGCGTGGCAAGATTAAGATTCGCAATGTTGAAGACCTAACTGCAGCAAGTGCTGAAATACTGATTCACTTGACACCAGGAGCATCAAGCGATAAGACTATAGACGCCCTTTATGCTTGTACGGATTGTGAGATAAGCATCTCACCAAACTGTTGTGTCATTCAGGACAGGAAACCGCAGTTCCTTTCCGTAAGTGATGTGCTGCGTGCAAGCGTAGACAACACGCTGGCTTTGTTGAGACAGGAAAGGCTCATCCGTCGTGGTGAGCTGATGGAGAGCCTGCACTTTGCCACTCTTGAGCAAATCTTCATAGAAGAAAGAATCTATAAGGACAAAGAATTCGAGCAGGCAAAGACGATGGATGCTGCCTGCGAATGGATTGATGAGCGACTGACACCATACTATCCTAAGATGGTGCGTGAGGTGACTAAGGACGACATCCTGAAGCTGATGGACATCAAGATGGCCCGCATCCTGAAGTTCAACAAGGACAAGGCCGAGCAGAACATTGCTGCCATCAAGAAAGAGATAAAGCAGATAGACCATGAGCTGAAGAACATGGTGGAGGTAACTTGCGACTGGTTCCGTTTCATCAAGGAGAAGTATGGCAAGGACCATCCACGTTTGACAGAGATTCGCAACTTCGACACTATTGCTGCAGCAAAGGTTGTGGAAGCCAACGAGAAGCTCTACATCAACAGAGAGGATGGCTTCATTGGTACCTCGCTGAAGAAGGATGAGTTTGTCTCGAACTGCTCTGATATTGACGATGTTATCATCTTCTACCGCGACGGCACCTATAAGATAGTTCACATTGCAGAAAAGCTCTTCATTGGTGAGACTGAACGCAGCAACAAGGAGAAGAAGAAGGCTGAAGTCATTCACATTGCCGTCTTCCGCAAGAATGATGAGCGCACTATCTACAATGCGGTCTATCGTGATGGCAAGACTGGCATCAGCTACATCAAGCGCTTCAATGTGCCTTCTGTGATTCGCGAACGAGAGTATGACCTGACACAAGGCAATAAGGGCTCTCGGGTGCTTTATCTCACTGCCAATCCAAATGGCGAGGCTGAAGTGGTGAAGGTTGCACTCAAGCCCAATCCTAAGTTGAAGAAAGTCTTCTTCGACCAAGATTTCAGCGAGATTGCCATCAAGGGTAGAGGCAGTCGAGGCAATATCCTGACGAAGATTGAAGTGAGCAAGGTGACGCTGAAGAGTCATGGTAGCAGCACTTTGGGTGGTCGCAAGGTTTGGTTCGATGCTGACATCAAGCGACTTAACTATGATGGGCAGGGCAAGTATCTTGGCGAGTTTGATGGCGATGACCAGATACTGGTAATGCTCAAGGATGGCCGTTACTACCTGACCAATATTGACCTGAACAATCACTACGAGGACAACATCTTCCGCATTGAGAAGTACGATGAGAACAAGGTTTGGACATGCATCTACTTCAACGAGGCACAGAACAATTATCTCTATATCAAGCGTTTTGTGCTTGAAGCCACTGTCCGTATGCAGAGCTTCATGAACGAGATGCCAGCCGAGAACTTGGTGCTCCTGACGGATACAGTCTATCCCCGTGTGCTTGTCACGATGGGTGGCACAGACAGCTTCCGCGAACCTCTTGAGATTGATGTCGAGGAGTTTGCCCTTGTGAAAGGCTACAAGGCTATAGGCAAGCGCATTACGACGCTCCACATTGATAAGGTGGAAGAGCTTGAGCCACTGCGCTTCCCAGAACCAGCCCCCGAAGATGAGACTCCTGAAAATCCTGAGGGCTCTGATAACTTTGAGGACTCCGAAACCTCCGATAACTCTGATGAGAAGAGTCAGCAGGAGGTGGCAGACGAGATGAACGGTCAGCTCAGTTTCGACTTCTAATTGTCAAAGGTCATGAGGCACGCGGCACTACTCTTGCTTATGCTTCTTTCCGCTTTTGTAATGGCGGAAGGAGTCAACCTTGAGCCAGTGCCTGACAGAGCACCTACATCAAGGGTTTTCCTCTTGGGCTTTGGGCGGACAAACCAGCTCGATACTTATCTCTCGCCCATGGATTACAAGGGTATGCAGATAAGTTTCCTGGCCCAAAGTGAGCGGATGACTAAGCTTGCAAAGCGCCACATCTCCTTTCAGAGCACCTTTCATGGAGCTTTCACTTCTTCCGACAATCCCGCTGAGACAGCCAGTTACTTGGGGGCTCGCCTGGCTTATGACGCGGGTTGGCATTACCACTATTCGCCTTTAAAGAACCTCGATTTGAAGGGTGGTGCTTTGGTTGGTACCGACCTTGGGTTCCTTTATAACGACAGGAATGGCAACAATCCAGCACAAGCCCATTTCAGCATCGACCTCTCGCTTTCTGCTGGTGCGGCTTATCAGTTCAGGCTTGGCAAACTTCCCATGAGAGCCAGTTACCAGGCAGACATGCCGATGTTGGGCATGATGTTCTGTCCTGAGTTTGGCGAGAGTTATTATGAGATTTCGCAGCAAGGGGTAGGGCACGACATTATTTGTGCTCATCCAGGTAATGCACTCAGCCTCAGGCAGATGCTGATGATTGACTTTTGCCTCAAGCGTATTACCCTGAGGGCTGGTTACCTCTGCGACATCAGGCAAAGCAATGCCCGCAGCATCAAATATCATGACTACAGCCACAGCTTCATGTTTGGCATTGTCAGATACTTCCAGCTGATGAAAAGAATGAAATAATGAAATAATGAAATAATGAAAGCCAAGGCTTTAATAATCTTGTTCAAGATGAAGAAATTCCATGTTTCATTCCTTCATTTCTTCATTTTTGCATTTTTACTGGCCTCTTGCCAGAAGAGTGACTTTGAGTACGATTCAACGCCTCAGGGCAACTTGGATGCGCTCTGGCAGCTCATTGACGAGCGCTATTGCTTCCTCACTTACAAGGAGAAGGAACTGGGCATCAGTTGGCAGGAGATGCATGCCAAGTACAGCGAGAAGCTCAATCCCAAGATGTCGCGTGTGCAGCTCTTTGAAGTGCTTTGCCAGATGGTTTCAGAGTTGAAGGACGGCCATGTGAACATCTCCACGAGTCTGGACTTGGGCAGGAACTGGTCGTGGAAGGAGGACTATCCAGAGAACCTCAACACTGAGCTTCGCCAAAAGTATCTTGGCACTGACTATCACATCGGCAGCGGCTTGAAGTACACCATTCTGCCCGATAACATTGCATACGTCGTTTATGAGAGTTTCTCGAATGCCATAGGCGATGGTAACCTGAGTGACATGATTGCTCATCTGAGGTTGTGCAATGGCATGATACTTGACATCCGAGGCAATGGTGGCGGTGAGGTGACCAATGCAGAGAAACTGTCACGTCGCTTCACCAACGAGAAAGTGCTGGTTGGCTATATGTGTCACAAGACTGGCAAAGGGCATGATGACTTCTCGGAGCCAAGGGCTGAATACATTGAGCCGAGTCAGTCTATCCGTTGGCAAAAGCCTGTTGTAGTGCTTGTCAACAGGAGTTGTTACAGTGCTGCCAACATCTTTGTTCGCAACATGAAGGAGATGCCTCTCGTCACCATCATGGGCGACCAGACTGGTGGCGGCTCTGGTATGCCGTTCAGTAGCGAATTGCCTATTGGTTGGAGTGTTCGCTTTAGCGCCAGTCCGAGTTTTGATGCCCGCATGCACCACATTGAGTTTGGCATAAAGCCTGATGTTGAAGCCTCTTTGGACGAAGCCCTTGCAGCAGATGGCAAAGACTCCATGATTGAAGCGGCAAGAGCATTGCTTGCTGATTGACAAGGTTGTATAACAAAAAAAGAGCCCGAATTGCTTCGAGCCCCTTCTCTTTGTTTTGTGGGGGTTACTTCGTAGTTACGTAACCGTAACCTTTCAAGCGATGCGGCGATAGCGACCACTGCCTTTACCAAGTGAAATGACTGGTGAATTCTGTTTGTCGCAAAGGCGTTTGAGTTGCTGCTTTGCAGAGTTTTCTGTGCCGCCAGCGCAAATGTACTTGTCGCGAAATTCCTGCCAAGTAAACTCAGTTCCAATATCGAACGTATAGATAACGCCTCCTGTTTGGGTTGTACGGTTGTCATGTTCACGACCGAGCAGCCTTTGGTTCTCTGCATCTATTCTTGCCTGGTCCTCAGCGAAAAGTTGTAACTGATAGTAATATACATAGTCGCCAAGCCAGTTGATGTAGTTTATAATTTCGGGAGTTTCCTTTCCGAACAAAGCAACATACGGCATTGCTGCGCGCAGCATGTGTTGGCCGATTCTGCGCACCATTTTTCCTTCTGTGCGAGTGAGTTGACCAGCCTCGTAAATCGATTTCCACTTGTCGAGGAAAGCATCGACGGCCGCTGTGCAGTTTGTCATATCGAGCATTTTTACGTCATTTCCGAGTGCTTTATTTATCTTCCAGAGCTTCAACAGATAACCGTCCATTTCGGCTTGCTCTTCGGATGTGAGCGGTTGTTTTCTGGGGGCATGGAATGTCAATACTTCTTCCTCTTTAAACGGAAGTATCATGTAGCGGTTGCGCACCCCGTTCTCGGCATTGTCCGAAGCCCTGAAGTATTGGTTAACAACGCGCGGTGTGCTTGTTGCCAAAACTCCCAGACGTACCCTTACTTGACAGCTGACGGCAGCGTCGGTTGTATAATATTGTGTATGCAAACTGCCGTCCCAGCCTTCTTGTTGAATTTCTGTCATGTCCTTGAATCCCTTGGCCTTTGCGAGCAAACTGCCTTCGGGGAAGAAGCAGAACAATGCTCCGTTTTCGCCTTGATATCGCATCAATTCGAGCACCGAAGTCTGACTCACCGTCTGACAGATGTTCAGCGGTTGTTCACACTTATCTGGCTTGCCATCACTCTTTCGCGCACGTTCTTTCCTGTTTAGTGTGTGTGCTGCCCATGCTATTTTATCATCGGCGGCGAGTGTATACTTGAACATCTCGTCTTTCATGTCCTCGACCCAGAACTTGCCGCTCTGACTTTCGTTCGTAATCCAACAGAAATCAGGTGGGGCTATTGTTCTGCCATCATTATATACCGCGCGATAATGCGATGCGTGCGCATTGAACATTACCGTTGCTGCAACAGATAGTGGCGCCCAAAGATGCTTTGGATAAGGCTTGATGAAGAGTTGTAAAGGCCTTGGCAACTCTTCGAGCGGAGGTAGAGCTGGTGGTGCGATTTTCCACTCGGGGACTTCAATCGTCTGCTGTTCGGTTGTTGTTGATGACCAGGCTGCATTGAAAATCTGCTTGTCTGTGTTGCTGCGATAGCCTTTGTCGGCATCTTTTTGGTAGAACCACTCAATTTGCGCTTCAAATTCCTCTTGTTCTTCGGTTGTGAAGAGTGGCATGAACAGCTGATAAACAGCCTCCAGTTGTGCGCGAGGCATTTGCTTAGCAAGGTGACCAGTCAAGTCGTTCACAATGCCATGGCGATACCCTTCAACATTGAGTTTCGTGAGGTCTATGCCATAGGTTTGGCAAGTGTCGTAAAAAATTTGAACAGATTGCTTTGTAGCCTCTTCTTTGGGTGTCTCGGCAGGCGTTTCCGACGGTTTTTCGACAGGCTTTTCAACCTTTGCAGGCTTCTCTTTCTTAGTCTTAATCGGCTCATTGGGGAGATACTCGGCTGGCGTCTGAGAAAGTTCAAGCATGCGTTCGAAGTCGCAGTCAATCAAATCTTCCTCCCTGTCACTCGTCCAGAAAGTCTTCCGCGTGACATCTTTACATGACTTGTCTGTTTCGACACCTTCGATGCCGATAATGCTGTCAATCCTCTGCAAAAGCTGCATAGTTGACAGGCCATCAATGCGTTCGACCGCCCCATGAAATCCGTGTTTGCGAGCACTTAGCTCGAGAAAAGGAAGTCTGAGACTGTCT
>ONSR01000022.1 GCA_900320565.1 uncultured Prevotellaceae bacterium | reverse complement strand
CATTACCAATGCAAAACAATCTAAGAACACAGTAGGCTCAACTAATTCTGGCTTGGTACAATCCACACAGGGCACAGATGCCAGCATTATCATTGGCCCACTCAAAGTGGCAGATTACAAGAATCTTAGTCTGACCTATCAATGGAGAGCCGGTTCTATAAAAGAGACGTACTCAACAACGGCTTACTATGCTACCAGTGCTAACGGAAGCTATACGGAATTGACAGGCACAGGTAATGGGGCAACAACTTTCGTTACACGTTCTTATACATTACCAGCTGCTGCACAGGTTGCTACGCTATACCTGAAGATAGTATGGAACACATCGAACACGCAAGGTGTTATTGACGAGGTACAACTGTCTGGCACATCTGCAGCTACTCTTACCAAAACGCTCAACGACTATGGCTATGCTTCTTATTGCTCGGAGTATCCTTTGGACTTTAGCGACTACGAGTCTGCCGGCTATAGTGCTTGGCAGGTGACAGGCGTGAGCGGCGAGACGATTACCTTTGCTCAGGTGACGGGCACGGTGAAAGGCGGCACAGGTCTTATCCTGAAGGGTGAGCCTAATGAGACTATCACTTTGAACTCTGCTGCCAGCACTACCACACTCGACGACAATCTGCTTGTGGGAACTATTGTGAACACGTATGCCGAGACAGGTCAGTACTTCGGGCTCAAGGGCAAAGCGTTTGTTCCTGTGGCAGAAAGCACTGTCCCTGCAGGTAAGGCTCTGCTGCCAGCATACTTGATTGATAACAACGAGGTGAAGGTGCTTAACTTTGTCTTCGAGGATGAGGCAACAGGCATTAGCCTGATGGAAGATGGAAGAAGTCAGATGGAAGACGGTGTCATCTACAATTTGGCTGGTCAGCGCTTAGATAATTCACAATTCACAATTCATAATTCACAATTGAAGCGCGGCATTTACATCGTGAACGGGAAAAGATAATGGTAAAATAAGAAATGTAGAAAATAAGATAATAAGAAAGGGCTGCGTATGCAGCTTGTGAAATAGCGGTACGCATCCTTTTCTTATTTTCTAATTCTCTTAATATCTAAATTTCAAATTATGAAAAAGCCATATATATATCCTGAGGCGCTTGTGGTGGGGCTTTCTGCGGTTAGCCCACTTGCGGTGTCTAATCCCGACATCAAAACTACCCCTTCTGCTGCTCCTGTTCAAGGTAAGGACTTGGATGTGAAGGAGAATAAAAATATATGGGATGAGGAATGGTAAGATCATTGAACATTGACCATTGACCATTGACCATTGACCATTGACCGTTGACCATTGATTATTGACCATTGACCATTGACCATTGATTATTGACCATTGACCATTGACCATTGACCATTGAACATTGACCATTGCTCCGCGCATTAAAAAGCGCGCCTTTCTTGCGCTCCATAGGTGCTCAGGCGCAGGCGGAGGTGCTAGAGCATCAAAGAACATTGAAACATTTACCATTTATAAATAAATAGGGCCCGTTCAAGATAGCATGAACGGGCCCTACTTGTTGTTTTCTTGTTTCCTTATTTCAGGACTTTGGTTTTGCCGACGATGTTGAGGCCGCGCTGCATCTTCTGCAGGCGCTGACCGGCAAGATTGAAGATAGGGCCATTGACCATTGAAGATTGACCATTGACCATTTCAATAGCGGTTGGGTCATCTTCATCATCGAGGAAGACACTGGCTGGCTTGACGCTGCTGCCGCTGAAGTCGAGGTAGCCTTTGCCTTTGGGTACGGTTGTGTTGACGGCGACGGGGAAGAAGCCTGTCCTGTTGTTTATGTTAGCGATGCAGAATATGGCATTCTCCTCCGTCACAGTGAAAGGACTTGTGGCAGCCTTCAGGAGGTTGTCTTCCATAGCTGGTGCATTCTGCATGACGGGGATGCTATATGAGCGGGCACCATTGTCTGGACGAAGTACGACAGCTTCGTCGGCAGGTACACTTGTCACCTCCTCCAGACGTGCAGAGGTGCCGCTGACTTGCACAATCTTGTATGCCTTGACTGCTACCGAGCTGAAGTCGAAGTCGTGTCCAGGAGCGACATAGGTCTGCCAGTCATCGGTGAGGCTGACTGTGTGCTTTGTGCCTTCGGTGCGCAGTATGCCGCAGTCGAAGTATGCGCCGCCCCAGTTCTGCTGTATCATGACGGCAAGGACGTTGCGGCCCACCTTCAGGCGGCTTGATGGGATGTTGCAGGTGCTGTAGTTGTTGAAGTCGCTGTTCCATCCGTTGGCACTGGTGAGGACTGTGCCGTTGAGATAGACCTTGAAGTCGTCGTCGTGATAGTAGTAGAGTTTGTATGTGTCGATGGTCGGGTCGTGGTCAACATTGAACTCGCGGCGGATGAAGAGGACGTTGTATATGCCGTCCCATTGCGAGTAGTAGGGTGCACCGGTGTTTGCCGAAGCCGTTGGGAAATGCTTCGTCTCCCAGCTGGAGTCGTCGAAGTCTTCCTTGTACCAATTAGTGGGGCCAGTGACACCGTCGAGTTGTGACACGGCGCTGGCATCTTCGTAGTCTCCGGGCTTGTAGGGACCTTCAAGGCGCAGGAACTTGGCGTCCCACATCATCTCGCGTCCTCGGGGAGCGACGTAGAGGTTGCCGTTCAGGTAGATGGGGTCGCCCTGCTTCGACATTGTGTAGCGGAAGTTATGGTTGATGAGTTCCTTTGTGAGGCTGAGGCCGTAGTAGCCCGAGCCATCGCCGTCGCAGCAGTAGTCCATGAAGACCAGTCCGGCAGGGCCGTTGTAGTTGCCCGAGGCGAGGAGCTGCTGCAGGTAGGGGTTGGTGGCTTTGGCGTTTGTCTGACAGGCAGAATTGGTGCCTGTTCCTTTGTAGCCGGATGTCTCGTTGACGACCCACGTGTAGTTGTATTTGCCTGCAAGCTGGTAGCTGCGTGTCAGCATATCGAGGATGGCTTGCTTTTTGGTGTTAACATCGGAGTACTCATAGTGGTCTTGCAGCCACCATGAGCATTTGTGGGTGCCAGGGCCGAAGCAATGTCCGCCAAGCATGTCGTTGATGTTGGAGCGGTTGTCGCTCAGGTCAACGGTGCGTCCGCCGTAGATGGGAGGCGTGTAATCGTCGCGGCTGATGAAGAGAATCTTTCCGCGAGCCTCGCCGACGGTAAGGTTAGGACGAAAATCTACGAGATAGTCCTTGATGGCAGCCAGGCTTGCCTGCAGTTTGTCACCGAAAGTGGAGTTGCTGTTGTCGCCTTCCACCTCATGCCGGATGAGTACGACGCAGAACTCGGTGGGGTGCGCAATGACGTAGTCGCGGAGTTGTCCCATCACGGTGTTGAAGTCGAAACTTGTGACGAGGATGCCATGACAGATAGTCAGCTTGTTGTTCTTCACTGCAGGACGCAGGTCGAAGAGGCGTGCTCCCAGCGGCAGCATTTGCTGGACTGACTTTGTCTGGTCTTTTCCAGAAGTCGCGGCACCGATGGCGCTAAGACCCGAGAACGAACTTGAGCATGCGTCGTGTGCGCCTGGGATGGATAACTGGCAGATGAAAGCGTTGTCATCGAGCTGCGACATCCAGTTCTGATAGTCACTCACCTGTGCCTTGATAGTCAGGCTCATCACAAGAGCCGAAAGAAGAAGTAATACCTTTTTCATAAAGCCAATAATAAACATGTGCGCTACAAAAGTATAAGTTTTCTCTATATGATGCAAGAAATAAGCAGAAATAATGCACGATGATGCTATATTTATGAAATAGTCCCCTGCAGGACGTCTGCAGGGGACTGTTTTTGTGCCTCCCTTGTGTAAAGGGGGGAAGAATAGTTATTGACGAGCCATGATGCCTAAGATGGTTTGGTAGTCGGCCAGATTGACAAAGCCATCGTTGTTGACATCGGCTCCCTTTTCATAGTCGTCTCTTGCCATAATACCCAGCACAGTCTGGGCGTCGGCCAGATTGACATTGCCGTCGTGATTAACATCGCCTTCTTCTCCGAAGCCGCAAAGTTGAGCATGATCGCCACGCTCGACTTGCCACTGGAGCAGGGGCCAGCCAAGTCCGACGGTTCCGTCCTCGTGCCATGCATCCCATCCGCTGACGATGTCGCAGATCTCCTCCTGGTTCTGGACGCCGAAGTAGAGGAGGCTTTCTATGTTGCAACCCTCGTTGTCGGCAATGGCGGCAGTAGCCTGGCTGTCATTTGCCTTACCTGCAGAATAGCTGTTCCGTACAGTCAGTTCAGGACTGCCGATAGCGATGAAGTCGCCGAGCAGGCCATTTCCGCTGACGCAGGCATTGGTATAGACATTGGATACAGTGGCATTGATTGCGACGCCAGCAACGGCACCCGCTGCACTGTTGTCATTGTCGCCAGTAGCCACCAGCTTGCCATTGACATAACACTTGTCCACGATGGCAGCATCATCGTCTGTGCCAAGACGGCCAGCCAGGATGCCAATGTCCTGAGCCTTGCCGCTTTCGACAGTCACATTGTATAGACCGAGGTTCGTGACGTTGCCCACGAGTGCGCCGAAGAGGCCCGTCTCGAACTCATTATTGGCGGCAACGGTCAGGTTCTTGATGACATGGTTGTTACCATCAAGAGAGATAGCCTTGCCATAGCCTTCCTCGTAGCTGTTAGCGTAGAAGGTGCTGTTCAGCGGCCACCAGCCTTCGCCCTGCATGTCGATGTCGTCAGTGAGTTTGGCATACGTTACTCTGCCATCAACAAGGCGGTCGCGCAAGGACTGCAAGTCGTACTTGTTGGCAATCTGGAAGGGATTACTCTCCGTGCCGTTGCCCTTCGTGCTGAGCAGGGTAGCCTTCATCGAAGCTTTGTCCATATCGAACTCGATGAGGTACTTGCCAGCAGGTGAGATGCGCCAAGTGCGGTCGAGGCCGCGAACGAGGTCCGTCACTTCCTGGCCGCTGGTGATTTCGAGGTATTGTGTCTCGCTACCGTAGCGAGCCTCCGTCCAGCTGTTGCGAGTAGTCTGGCTGTAGTTCACCATCTCGTCGGTGCTTCGGCAAGCCATGATGCCAAACGAGCAGAACGGATTGCTGTTGTCGTTCACGAGGTCAACAACGCCAGCATATTTGCCGCCGCCCAGATGCTGTAGGGGCACTTGCTCGTCGTTTCTCCAACGCATGAGGGAGCCCTGACGATTGTTGAGCGTACCAGTCACGAAGACAGCATTGTCCCAGTTGTATTCGTCCTGCAGGTCGAAGTCAACTGTCATGTTGTCGAGGTCGAGCACAACATTATAAGTGCCACCCAGAGCCTGGAAGTCTGTGCCACCCTCCTGCACGTTGAAGTGCTGACGGCCAGGTGTGATGAAGTTGCGCGAGCCGTCGGTGCTCTTGTAGATTGTGTTGATGCGACGGAAGTATAAACCAGCACGCTGGTAGCCACCAATGCGACGGCTGCGGTCCTGCAGGGTCACGGTGCCCTCGAACTTACCTTCGTCGTTCAGCACAAGAGGATAGAGCGAGCACATCTGGCTGTACACCCATTCGCCCGTATCGCTGTTCTCGTCGTAGAGGTCGCCCTGAACATAGACAACGCCACCGATGATGGGGTTCGTCATCAGTTCCTCAATCTTCTGCTCAGCCTCCTCGTCGGTCAAAGAACCATCGGAGAGGATCAGCCAGAGATCTTCGGATATGGCAATCATCTCGTCCTGTAAAGCACCAGGCTCAAGTCCGTCGGCCATATCTGATGCAAACTCTACAATCTCGTACAAGCGCTTGTAAATGTCAACGCTGGCAGGTATGGCTGCAAACTCGGCATTGATTTCCTCGATGAGTTGCAGCTGAGCTTCTGTGTCGGCATTCCTTGCCTCTTCAATCTTATTCCGGATAGCATCGATGTGCGACTGGCTGAGATAGTACTCTTGGTCGTAGCGTTGCTGGTCGATCAGTTCAATACGATTGTTGTATTGGTCGAGGATGCTGCTGATGGCAGCACTGCTCTGTCCATAATAAGTGAGACGGAAGTTGCCCCAGATGGTCAGGTTCTTGTTGTGCCAGGGATTGCCCGTGTTGCGGATGCCGATGGTGAGCTTGCCATCCTTCACAATGCCGTATGCAGTCTGCTCGTAGCGTTTGCCGTTGAAGGCAAAGCTGGAGGTATAGATATTGTCGGGAATGAAGTAGCCATCGCCCTCTTTTGTGTCGATATCGACACTGCCTGTCTGCTCTCCGTTGTGAGGAGCTGTCTCATCCTCGGTAGCATCGTAACGGCAGTTGACGCCGTTCTGGGCATCAGTGTAGCTAAGCTTGTCGGCATAGACGCTCAGCACGGGTGTAGCATAGTCGCCAATGAAGAGTTGTGCCGGGATGATGTCGGTGCCATCGAGGAGACCTTCGCGACCTTGACCAGGACGGTGGAAGGCTTGTGCCGTAAGAGCATAGATGCCATCAGCCAGGCCAGTAATCTCCTGGCTGACCTCGAACTCCATGTTGTAGGCAGCAGCGACGGGGAAGACATCGGTGAAGCCTCCGTTATGTACCATGTTGTAGCCACTCTCGGTGCGACCTTCAGTAACAGTCCAACCATTCCATGCAGTAGCGTCATTGAACTTAGGATTAACGATGAGAGATGTGAGGTCGGAACCTTCGGAAGCACTGTTCAATATAGCAGTCTGCAACAACTGTTGGGCGAAGGCAATCTCTGCAGTGAGTTGCTCGGCATCCAGCAGACGATAGCGCATAATATATAAATATGTACCATTGGGGAAGTTGTCGGATGGGTCAATCTCTTGTGTCAGATAGTCTTCGAGATTGTCTGCATCGTCGCCCACAAGGTCGTCGCGGCTCTCCCATTCGCTTATGATGGCTTGAATAGCTGCATCATAGCTTTCGTAGGCTGCCACGCTGAGTTTGATTAGGTCGGGGAGGCGGCTTGCCTGATCGGCAGCATCGAGGATGGCATCAATCTCGGTCAGGTTGTCTGCTCCATTAACGACCTCGTCATAAGTCTCCTTCAGTGTTTCCTGTCCAAGAACGTTGTCCAGGTCTTGGGCATCATCAGTAATCTGCTGAGCGATGAGGGCGTATGCCTCGGCATCATTACCCACATACTCTATGCGGACGCGGTCGATGACACTCCAAGCACCGGCTGCATTGATTTGGTTGCTCAGGCCAATGCGAAGAGTACCATCGGTAACAGCCAGATAGAGCGGCTTGTTCCAGTAGTGACCTTTGCCCATATAAACAGCCGCTGCCGCAGTTGTCGTTGGAACGAATGTGCCATCGGGAAGCTCAACCTCTCCTACGCCACCATTCATCTGTGCATCCTTGCCGTCGGAAGTGATGTCAACAAGACGACGAGCCTGACGCTTGCCGGCACTCTCAGCATAATAGTAGGTATTGCGCATCATGTCTTCCTCGAAGCTCTCATAGCTCTCGCTATCGAGGGCAGCAGCGCGGCTGAAACCTTGCAGGCGCAACTTATAGACACCATTCTCGAGGTCGGTGATGTCCTGATATGTATCAAAGGTCTTGCCTGCCTGCTGAGCCACACCATTGCTGACAGCAAACTCGACTCCCGTCCAGAAGTTGCTGTCGTTGGTGAAGTTGGCATTCTTGATGATAGAGAGGAAGCCAGTATAGTTGGGGTCTTCCTGTCCGCAGACGGTACAGAAGCCATCCTCGAACTGGTGGTCGGGAATGACAACCTCGTTATTGTTGGAGTAGGTCATGCCTGATGGGTCAACAGTGCCATCGCAAAGCATCTTGCCCTTGGGATAGACTTGTGCATGTCCGTTGGAGAAGGGCAGAGGCTGGTCGTCCACTTCGCCGCCATTGTCGAGATTCTGATACCAAGCGATTGTACTCTGGTCGCCATTGAGCTTGAAGCAGAGCGTGCCGTCCATAATCTCATCATAAGAGATGAGAGCTACCTGCTGCTCAACCTCGCTGGTGCAATAGTTGTTAGAGAGATGTCCGTCGGTGACGCGTGCGAAGTAAAGGCCTTTGCTTTCGCTGTAGCCGCTTACTTCGCTGCAGCTCCAGCAGTTGTTGATGGTTGCTTTGCCACCACTGCCGCCCCAGCCGACGAGTGCTGCTGCGTCGCTGCTGCCTTCGATGGCACCTGTCGAGAAGCAGTTCTCGATGAGGAGCGTCGTCTGGCTGCCAGTGTTACCGCCGAAGATGCCTGCAGCCTGGACACCAGTGGCATAGACATTGCCCTTGTTGCCAAGGTTGCGAAGCGTGACGTTGCCTGCCATCTGGTATGTGCCGCCCACGAAGGCAACACATTCACCCTGCGCGCTGATGGAGCAAGTCTCGTCGAGCAAGAGATTCTCGATGAGTGCGCCATTGCCGCAACGTCCGATGAAGCCTACATAGTTGCCGTAGTAATTGATGTGCAGTTCGCTGATGCGATGCTGCTGGCCGTCAAAGTGTCCGCGATAAGGATTGGTGCCGTTGCCGATAGGCTCGAACATGTCGCTGTAGTCGGTCATGTCAATGTCTTCAGCAAGGCGTGCATTCCAGTCAGCCTTACCGAACTCGTTGACCATGCGAGAGAACCAGTAAAGCTGGCTTCCGTTGCTGAGCATGTAGAAGTCGCCCTCGAGGGGAGCATAGTCAAGTTGCGGGTTGCCACAATTGATGCAGAAGCCGTCCTCGAACTCATGAGGAGGAATTGTGCCGCTCGGAGAGTTGCTGTAGCCATTGACTTCAAGAGGTGTACCGTCGCAGTTGAGTTCTCCACCTGCATAAACCTGACCTCCCTCTATATAATAAGGTACAGGATAAGCATCGGTGTCAAGGCGTTGATACCATGCAATGTTTGTCTGGTCGCCATTGAGCAGGAAGCAAAGCTCACCGCCTTCGAGAGGCTCGTCGGTCAGCCAGTCACCATCTGTGCCTTGGTGGCCTGCACCTTGATCGTCGAACTCACTGAAGTCGTAGCAGTTCGTCATCGTCAATGTGTTAGGTTCGAAGCGGATGAGCTGGCAGTACCAACTGAACTTGTTGCCAGCCATATCAGCGCCATTAATGGTGCCGAGGTTGATACAATTCGTCATGGAACTGCCTCCCTTGTTAATCCAAGCGCAGAAGGCTGTGGCGGGTGCGCCTGTAATCTCGCCTGTGTTAAGGCAGTTCTTGAGTTGGATGGCAGGATAGCCGCTTTGTCCTACGCCAAGGATGCCGGCAGCAGAACCTGTGGTGGCTGTAACAGTTGCTTCGTTCACACAGTTTTCGATAATGAGAGGTGAGCCTGCATCAATCTGTGCTGCACCAACAAGGCCGCCGATGCCAGAGGGGCCGGTCACAGAACAACTGCTGTCGATGATGAGGTTGCGGATGACTGTTGCGCCGCGAATGACACCGAAGAAGCCTTGGAAGTTACTGGTGCCGTCAATAATCATGCCTTTGATGCGGTGGCCTTGTCCGTCGAAGGTGCCATTGTATTTGTAAGTAGTGTTGAGGCCGATGGGTGTATGAGCGTTTACTGTGCCTTGATAGTCAATGTCGGCTGTCAACATACCCTTGATGGTGACCTGATGTGCGTCGTTGACCATTGCTGCGAACCATTCCACGTCGGCCACGCTGCCCAGTTCATAGAAGCCGTCAGCATTGGGCGAGAGGTGGTCTTGCATGAGCGTGCCGCAGACGGAGCACCAGCCATCGACGTCGTTATGCTTAGGTGCTGGTGTCGTATTGCTGTTGCTATAAGTCACGTCGCCTATTGCAACGCCTGCGCAATTCACTTCGCCCACGGCATAGACTTGTGCATGACCATCGGAGAAGGGCATAGGAATGTTGTCTTCGCCCAGCGTCTGATACCAGTTGATGCTGCTTTGGTCGCCGTTTGCCTTGAAGCAGAGTTCGCCAGTTGCCACCATGTCGTAGGTGACATAGGTGCAGCCGCTTGGCGCAGAAGCCGCATCAGCATCCTGTTGCAGGCAGTAGCAATTGGTGAAGGAGGCACGGTCTGCGGGGTTGCCCCATGAGAAGGTGTTCATCGTTTCTGCTTCCTCGATGGAGATGCAATTAGTGTACGTCATAGACTTGCCGCCTGTCACCCATCCCACGAAGCCGTGGTTGTAGCCCTGATTGCCACTTACCTTGATGGCAGAGATACAGTTGGTGAAGGAAGCATTGCGTGAAGCATAGCCGATGAAGCCTGCGTTGGAGGCATTGGCGTCGTAGTCCACATCGATGTTGACAATGCTTACCACGTTCTCGAACTTCGCATTGTCGCTCCAGTTCCATGCGGCAAGTGCGGCGCAGTTCTTGAATGAAGCACGGATGCTGCCGCCCACGATGAGGTTCTTCACAGTGCCGGCGAAGTTGTAGAACATGCCGGTCTGCTTCCCTTGGAAGTCGTAGTTGAGCGTGATGGTGTGCCCTGCGCCGTCGAAGACACCAGAGTAGGAAGTGGTGTTCGTGCAGAGCATGAAGTCGAGACCCGAGATGTCGCTGGTCAGCACGACGTTTGTGCTTTCGTATCCAGCCATTTCCGTCCAGGCTTGGAGGTCGGCCTTGCTGCCGATGAGGTACGCACCATTTTCATTTTGCTGCAGGTCTGCCCATGCAGTTTGCCCTGCGAGCATCATCATGCAGGTCAGGACGATAGAGTAAAGATTACGTTTCATTTGGTTTGTTATTTAGTTATGTGTTATGATGATTTTCTTTCCATTCCTTATATATATGCCCTTCGGCAAGTTGTTTAACGCTTTGCCATTCACCATTTGTCCGTTGAGGTTATACGTTGCGGAACTGTGAACTGTGAGTTGTGAGCCGTTAACTGGCCTGATGCCATCGGGGTCGAAGTCTGAGATGCGCTCTATGCGGAAGTAATCCACGCGGAACTTACCGGTGCGGTTGCTGCCTGTGACTTGTGTGCCGTCGCCCTTGAGGGAGCCGGAACGAATGCCGAGCGTCAGGTCTTCGCCTGGTTCGACGGCGACCTCTACACTGAGTTCCTGCATGGACTTGCCATCAACGGCTTCGCTGATGTACGATGCGAAGGTGTTGTTCTCGCCCGAGGTGAGGTTCTGCTCATAGTCGTGAGGCGAACCGTAATACTGCACCTCGTTGTTCGCGAAGAGTCGTCCCATGCCTTCCAGCCCTGCTTCGCTCCAGAAGAGACAGCTTACGCGATAGATGCCCGGCTGCAACTTGGCGGCAGGTATCGTTTGATAGAGGCAAAGATCGTTGGGCATAGGCTTGTATCCGGCAGGCGTGAAGGCACAGTAGTTCTTGCCGTGCATGCCTTCGCCATTGCCGAAGAGGCCCGAGTTGGTAGTGCTGTAGGTGTCCGAGAAGGATAGGTTCCAACCATACGGGATGCCCTTCACCGTAGCACCATTCGCAAGTTCTGTGGCCGATTTGTACTCGAAGTCGCTGTTCACGATGAGCTCCTCGGTCAAAGATTCTGTGTTGTCCTGAGGCAGGTCGCCTATTCTGCGAATCGTGAAATGGTCCACCTTGAACCATCCCGTCTCGTCGGTTTGTTTGCCGTCGTTGCTGATGCAACTGGTCTTGATGCCCACCGTGAGGTCTTCTCCCTCGTGAACTTGGAGCACGACCCGCATCGGATGCATGATGGTGTGCGTCTCATATCCTGCTTTATGGCCAGCGAAGGTGCTCACTTCGTCTGCTTTGAGAATCTTGTCGTAGTCGCTCTTGTGGGCATAATACTGCACATGATCGTTGGCGAAGAGTCGGCAGGGACCTCGTTTGCCTGACTGATTGAAGAGCCAACACCCGACTTCATAGATGCCGGGCTCAAGCTTATCGGCAGGGATGGTTTGGTAGAGTCGGAAGTTCTCTGGCATGGGCTTGGCCTTGAACCAGCAGACGGAACCTCCGTCGTTGTAGTTTATCGAGCCGTCACTATTGCTGATGCCGTAGGAATTGCCAGACATCGTGCCCTCTAACGTCCACCCATATGGCACGCCTCGCTGTATGCCTCCGGTCGGATTGGTGAGGACGGAGGAGCCGCTCTTGTAGAGTTCGAAGTCGGGATTGACGAGGAGTTGGTTGGTGAGGCTGAGGTCTTCGCTGTCCGTCCTGCGATAAACAATCTGGCTTATCACGAGGGCTGGGTTCATGGCATAGAATCGGAAGGCCACATCCCTTGCCGTCGTCGCCTTGTACGAGAAGCGGGCTTCAGCGTAGCCGTGCATCACGTTGTCGCTCCAAACGTTCGTCTCGGCATTACACTTGATGCTCTTCGAGGTGATGATGCCAGAACCGATGCCCATCCCGACACAGAGGTCGTTGCTGGTCGTGATGGGGAAGGTGGGCAGACAGCGTACGATAATCTGGTACGAGCCCTTTTCAACGGGCAAAGTATATTCGACGTAAGGCCCTTTGCTCCTTGCTGTGGAGGCCGTATAGGTAGTGTAGTCGATGGGCCAGACAGTAATGCTGTTGTCGCCCACACCGAGGTTCTCGAGTGTCTGCCAAGCGCCTCGACTACCACTGTAGCTGGTGCTGGGAACATAGATATAGCCCTCGTCGAAGACTTCTCCCTTGGCATCGTTGACGTCGCTTGCTGTTGCGGCGTATGGCATACCGAACTGCGAGCCCGTATCACTTGCGTTTGGCGACTTGTCCATCATGCCGTTCCATTTTCCTCCGGCTGTCTGCGTATTGAATATGTTCGTGAGATAAAGGATGTCGCTATACGCCGTGCGCGCCAGAGCGGCATATTGCATGGCTCGTTTATGGTCGCCAAGACCTGCGTACCAGTAGCTGAGCTTGGCTCCGTAGGCCTTGATGTTTTGTGCGGCAGTAGCGATGATAGGGTAGGAGAAGAGTTCGAAGTAGGCATCCTTCAAGCGCTGGGGAATGCTGGCCTCCAGGCTTTGTACGCGAGCGGCGAGTGCCTGGTAGTCCTTGATACGCTGCTCCATCTCCTGAATCGTAAAGGTGACATGCCAGACGGTTTCAGGCTTGCTTTGTGCCGCAAGACGGTAGTGTTCGAGACGAATTTCGCCCATTTCATCGGCAAAATCAACCCCGAAGGTCTTCTCGGCCCACCATCTTGAGAACTGCCACGCTTTGTCTGGCGTCCACTTGCTGACGTCCCAAGCCAACTCCATACAGAACTCGAACTCGACCTCCGCAGGTTTGATGTCGCCGACGTTCACCATCCAGAAGCGTGTCATGCCGTTCTCGTAGGCTTTCGACAGCTCGAAACTGATGAGCGAGGGCGATATGGTGCTGAGCCAGATGTAGGAACATGGGTTACCCAGATAGCTGAGATGGTAGTAGATGCCGTGTCCGCCGCTTCGCTTGCGCTCCTGCGCGGTGGGGAGCTGCCTGATGAAAGCGTAGTTGTCGTCAACCCAACACATCGTCACGTCGTCGGGAATCTGCAATCCAGCATTGTAGAGTGTGAGCGCTTCCTTGTAGGGAATGTATATCTGAGGCACCTTCGTGGGGTCGCCACCAAGGGAGTCCGTGATGATTTCGCGTTGTGCGGCGATGATGTCGGCGAGTCCCTGAAGCTGAGCCGCCTGCCCTTCATAACCGAGCAAGGCAACGTCCTGCAGCCCTCTCATGCCGATATCATAGATGCCCTCGTAGTCGCGCGCCTCGCCGGCACGTTTTGCCCAGTAGTCATAACAGCCCTGCGGATTGGTGGCAAACGTGAAGTTGCTGCTGTTGTTGCCCGATTTGAAGCGCGGCCACTCCCAGAGATTGTCGCGGAGCATGCTGTCGCCAGAACTCATGACAATTGCCCAAGCCTTTGCCAAACGCTTGTTCTCCTCCAAAGACCAAAAGGCGCGCGAACTGCCGTGCTTAGCCGGCCAGAGGCAGTTGGCACGCAATCTGAGCAGAAGCTCCATGACTTTCTCGTACGTGCGCGGACCTATATTATTATATGTGGCGTCGATGGTTCGTTTTGCCCAAGGCAGCATCGCCCAATCCTCGTCGTTGATGAAGAGTCCGCGATACCTTACGGAAGGCTTTTCGACTGCGGTTCTGTCACCATGAACATAGATGCACGACATCGGAGCGGGCTCCACATCGGCCCACCATACATAGGGTGAAACGCCGATTCTGCGGCTGATTTCGAAGAGTCCATAGGCTGTGCCGCGAGGTGTGCCACCCATGATGACGAGGGCCTGGCTGACGCCTTCCATCGGATTCTGTACCAACTGAAGTGCGTAAGCCTCCCAAACTTCCGTCAGGCCCGTAGTGTCCACCTTTTCGTCGGCAATGAGGTTGTCCAGGATGGCTGATTGTCCGATTGTTCCAGCAATGATGGGCAGATCGCCCGAGCTTATCGAATTGCGAAGGGCAAGCCGTTTGCCCGTGATGGTCTGAATGTCGCCGATGACGCAATTGCTGGCCGTTGTGACCACTTCGGCATCGTTCTCGCTGACGATGAACACGGCGTTCTGGTCGCTGCCCACAACGGGGAATCCGCCTGCAGCCTGCGAAAAAGTCAAGTCCGCTGTGGCTTGCAAGGTTCCGACAAGCGTCAGCAGAAAGAGGGCGAAATATCGTGTAATAGTTTCCTTCATGGTTCGGAAAACATCATTTTATTGAAATCTGCACGACAAAATTAGCAAAAACTTTTGATATAACAAGCAAAATAGTGCAAATATTTTGCCTTAATTATATAAATATGTTGGTTGAGTGACTTTTGTCATATTGAGCAAATTGTCAGCAAAAGTATTGATTCAGTTTCTTTATGACACTTTCAAATTGGACGCATCATAGAGGCAAAATGAATGAAAAACGTTAAATTTGGTGACTTAACAGGGAGGGTTTGCCAACATGGCACGTTAAGTTTGTCAACGCTCCATAGGGCGTTGGCCAACTTAACAGCCTGCGTTTGCAATTTCCCTGTGTCGAATTGGGTCACTTAACACGGTGAAATCGCTCATTTTTGGCGTTAAAATTGTCCTTTTTTACTACTGCCAGAAATTTCGAAAAACGTATCTTCCACATCCTCAGGCAGTTGCAAAAACGCCCAAAACTCGCATAAATTTGGGGTCGGACACGTTTCTCCTGTTCCGATGCCCTTATTTTTGAGGTTGCAAAAAGCAGAAAGTAAGTAAAAATAGCATTTCGCGAGCAATATGTCAAAATGCTTCATGAGTTTTTTTAACACATCCTTTCTTTCAAAATTGCGGGTTTTGTCGTACCTTTGCACCCGAAAAAGAAATCATGAAGTACAAGGCAATCATATTCGATCTCGATGGAACTTTGACTGACACACTTGAAGACCTGTTCCTGAGTGTCAATCATGCTTTGCGTTCCTGTAGCCTGCCCGAACGAAGCCTCGATGAAGTGCGACGTTTCGTGGGCAACGGCGTGTGGAAACTTGTAGAGCGTTCTGTGCCCGAAAACACAGATTCGACCTTGCTCGAGAAGTGCTTCGAGGCCTTCCGCTCCCATTATGTCATTCATTGTCAGGACCATACATGTCTCTATCCTGGCATTGCTTATCTGCTCACAGCTCTGCATGCAAAGGGTTACAAGATGGCTGTTGTGAGCAACAAATTGCAGGCTGGTGTGGACGAATTGGCTGCTTCCTTCTTTGGCGGAGTGATAGATGTGGCGATAGGTGAGCGGTCAGGCGTTCCCAGGAAACCAGCTCCGGATATGGTTCAGACTGCTTTGAAGGAGCTGGGCGTCGAGCCTGCTGAGGCGATTTATGTGGGCGATTCGGATGTTGACCTGCAGACCGCAGCCAATTCCGGCTTGCCGTGCATCTCGGTTTTATGGGGTTTCAGGAGTCGCGATTTCCTCGTTGCTCATGGTGCCACCATGTTTGCCCAGCAGCCTCAGGATGTGCTTTCGATGGTTTGAGTAATTCATGATTTTAATTCATAATCGACGAAAAGCTGCAGATAGCACAAAATTATGAATTATGAATTATGAATTATGAATTAAATTTACTACCTTTGCGCCCGAATTTAAGAACACATAAACTGATATACAACACAATGAAAATTACAAAGTACCTCTTTCTGGCAGGCATCTCTGCCATCGTCCTGAGCTCTTGCAGCAAGTTGGGCAAGCTCACGGACGAGAACTTTACAGTCGTTCCCACACCCCTCGAAGTTATTGGCGGCGAAGTTCCTGCCACCATCAACGGCACCTTCCCCGTTAAATATATGAAGAAGAAGGCAGAAGTTACCGTAACTCCTGTCCTCAAGTATAATGGCGGCGAGGTCATCGGACAAAGTGCAACCTTCCAAGGCGAAAAGGTGGAAGGCAACGGCACGACCATCAGCTACAAGATGGGCGGCGTTTACACGATGAAGGCTAACTTCGCTTATGAAGATGCGATGCTCAATAGCGACCTCTATGCTCGCTTTGATGCCAAGCTCGGCAATAAGGTTGTAAGCATTCCCGAGGTTAAGATAGGCTACGGCGTCGTTGCAACAAGTCAGCTCCTGAGCCGTTGCGGCATGACCGCTTCGACTGCCCCCGATGCCTTCCAGCGCATCATTGAGCAGAAGCAAGAGGCTAACATCAA
This sequence comes from uncultured Prevotellaceae bacterium, assembly GCA_900320565.1. Taxonomy (GTDB): domain Bacteria; phylum Bacteroidota; class Bacteroidia; order Bacteroidales; family Bacteroidaceae; genus Physcousia. The sequence continues at coordinate 14,663 of ONSR01000022.1, read as the reverse complement.
GTTCCTCATCAATCAGGCCAACCTCCGTGCCAGCGAGCTGAATACCGTCAGCATCAAGGACCTTGGCAAGATCCTGCGTGAGATAAACGACAACGAAGAGACCCGCGCTCTGCAGAACATCGAGGTTAGTGCATACGCAAGCCCCGATGGCAAGCTCTCCTTCAACGAGAAACTTGCCGAGAAGCGTCAGGATGTCAGCGCCAACTACCTCAAGGGCGAGCTCAAGAAGATACAGATGAACGCCGATGTGGACACGAAGTTTACAGCCGAGGACTGGGACGGATTCCAGGAACTCATCAGCAAGAGCAACCTGCAAGACAGGGACATCATCATCCGCGTCCTCTCAATGTACAAAGACCCCGAAGAGCGTGAGGAGCAGATCCGCAACATGAGTGCCGTCTATACCGACATCAAGGAAAGCATCCTGCCTGAGCTTCGTCGTGCTCGCCTCATTGTTAATTATGAGATTATCGGCAGAAGCGACGACCAGATTGTTGCCCAGTTCAGCGAAGATCCCAGCAAGCTCAGCGTGGAAGAACTCGTTTACGGTGCCAACAAGCTTGTGACAGACGATGCTACCCGCCAGCAGTGGAACGAAGCCGTCGCTCAGTACTATCCCAGCGACTATCGTCCCCTCAACAACTTGGCTCAGCAGGCTATTGCAAATGGCCAGCCCGAGATGGCAGAGACCTACTTGAAGCGTGCTGCAAGCATCAACAAGAATGCACCTGAAGTCAACACGAACCTGGCTCTCCTCGCTCTCAAGAACGGCGACATCGCTACGGCCGAGAACTATCTCGCCAAGGGTAGCGGCTCAAATACCTTCAAGGAAGTGATGGGCAACCTCAACATCGCTAAGGGCAACTACACACAGGCTGCCAGCGACTTGGCTGGTGTGGCAAGCAACAGCGCTGCCCTCGCTCAGATTCTCGCCAAGGATTATACGAGCGCAAAGAACACGCTGTCGAGCATCAAGAAAGCCGATGCCATCACAAGCTACCTGCAGGCCATCCTTGCAGCCCGCACTGGTGATGCCAGCACGGTTACCAGCGCTTTGGCAAGCGCCATCCGTCAGGATCCCTCTCTTGCCGAGCGTGCTGCCAACGACTACGAGTTCGTGAAGTATGCAAGCGCAGTAAAGAGCTTGCTTCAGTAAAGACATGCAAACCAAGACCCCCCTATCCCCTTTAGGGGGAGTACTGGTTACATTATGTAAAGCCACGACTCCCTTTCTCCCCCTAAAGGGGGCAGGGGGGTCTTGGCTTTCTCTTTTTTCTTTTCTTACACTTCTTCTTTCCTGTACGGGACACCCTAAAGAGGTAAGACTCGAAGGGGAGTTCGCGCACTTGGAGCAGGGCGAATTCCTTATTTATAGTAGCGACGAGGGCCTGGAACGCCTTGATACCTTGCGCATCACGGACGGTTCCTTCTCCTATCAACTGCCCACCATCGAGACTGCTACCTTGCATATTCTCTATCCAAACCAGTCGGAACTGGTCGTCTTCGGCAATCCAGGAGCAGACCTCGTCATAAAGGGTGATGCGCAGAACCTCAGCGAGGTGAAGGTTTCGGGCGACGAAGACAATGAAGTCTATACAAAGTTCCGCCTCGAAACAAACGGCAAGTCGCCTGAGGAGACCAGGCAAATTGCCCACAATTACATCCTCGAGCACCCGACGCTTGCCATGAGTCGCTACCTTTTGATTACTTATTTCCTTTGTGACGAAGCAGGAGTCTCTGTGAAGGAAGTGACTGAACTCTACGACAGCCTCAGTCGTGCTTGCCCCGATGACCTGGTTCTCTCGAAACTTTCCTCAAATGTCCGGACTCTCGGCCTGTTGCGCGTCGGCAATCCCTTGCCAGACTTCTCTCTCACCCTGAAGCCCGGCCACGGTGGGAATGGGCCAGAGGAGAGAGTCATCAAGCGCGATGACTACGAAGGGAAACACCTGCTCATCGCCTTTTGGGCAAGTTGGAAAGGTGGCAGTCAGAGTGCTATCTATCGTTCCAGACGCTTGCGTCGCGAACTGAAAGCAAGAGGAAAAGACATCGAACTCATCAGCTATTCGCTCGATGCAAACGAGAGGTTGCTTGCCAGAAATGAGGAGCGCGATACGGTAGACTGGCCCAGTTATTGCGACTTCCAGTGCTTTGCCAGTCCACTTGCACAGAAATGGGGCATCAGAGATCTGCCTTACATTATCCTCGTTACACCCGATGGTCGCATTGCTGCTTCGGGTTCAGACTGGCTGAAGGATATCCAACCAGTTGCGGACGAACTGTAGCCGGAAGAACAAATCCTAACACTTTATTCCAAGAGCACTATCTCTTTGAAGAGAACGTGCCGATGCTTTGTGTGACCTGCCACAGAAAACCCTATTCAAAAGATAGTAAAAAAGGAAGAAGCCAACCTCTTATTGCTAAGTGATTGGCTTCCTCTCAGGTCGGGATGACAAGACTCGAACTTGCGACCTCGCGCCCCCCAGACGTGTGCGCTACCAACTGCGCTACATCCCGTTCCTTAATGTTTGTGGGTGCAAAGGTATGACTTTTTTTTGTTCCTTCCAAACTTTTTCGTAACTTTGTGCCAAATTTCGTAGAAAAAGGTAGAAGGTAAATGATAAAGATAAGGTCAGGAAAGCAACTTAGAGGGCGAATCGTACTGCCCGCAAGCAAGAGCATAAGTAATCGTGCACTAATCCTTAATGCACTGAGCAAGAGTACATCGTTGCCCAATAATCTGTCGGATTCCGACGATACAAGGGTGATGCTTCGTGCCTTGCAAGATATGCCGGAGTTTATTGACATAGGTGCTGCTGGGACAGCAATGCGGTTTCTGACGGCTTACCTGAGTATTATGCCTGGTGAGCATACCATCAGCGGTACGGAACGAATGAAGCATCGTCCCATCGGCATCCTCGTCGATGCGCTTCGCCAGCTGGGTGCCACCATCACATACGAAGGCGAGGAAGGCTTCCCGCCTCTGCATATTGTAGGTCACGATAACCTTGAAGGCGGCTCTCTGACTGTTCCAGGCGATGTCAGTTCCCAATATATCTCTGCTCTCCTGATGATTGCCCCCACATTGAGGAAAGGCTTGCATCTCACGTTGGAGGGAAACATAGCCAGCAGGCCATACCTGGATATGACAATCAGCATGATGCGTGATTTCGGAGCGAAGGTGGAGTGGAAAGGCGACAATGTCATAGAGGTGCAGCCAGGCTCTTACCTTCAGCGCCCTTATCACATCGAGAGTGATTGGAGCGCAGCCAGTTATTGGTACGAAATGGTCGCCCTTACTCCAGACACAAATGCCGAGGTGGAACTCATTGGCCTGCATCGTGACAGCCTGCAAGGTGATAGCAGAGTGTGGCAACTGTTCGAGGAGTTGGGAGTGCAGACGCGATACTATGTGGATGCCGACGGGCAAGAGGTTATACAACTCAAGAAAGGAGGCGGCATCACATGCCACTTCAGTTGTGACTTCACACATCAGCCTGACCTTGCACAGACGTTTGCAGTGACTTGCTCTATGCTTGACGTCCCGTTCCATCTCTATGGTTTGCAAAGCCTTCGCATAAAGGAGACGGATCGCATCGCAGCCCTGAGGAACGAGTTGAGCGAGATAGTGCGTCTGGAAGAGCAGGATAACGAATTGCTGTGGGAAGGCTTCTATGAGATAGAGGACCTCGATATGTTGCCTTACGAGACATTCGAGTTCGACACCTACGACGACCATCGTATGGCAATGTCATTGGCTCCTATTTGCCTTCGCACACAGGGAGAAATACAAATAAACAACCCAGAGGTGGTAAGCAAATCGTACCCTTCCTTCTGGGACGACCTTAGTAAAGTAGGCTTCACGATATGCCAAAGAAAGTAGATTTTGAGTGTTGCGGGCTGCATGAGGTCTGCGAGAAGGACAGTCTGCGTGCCATAAGAGAGGACATCGAGTATTACGAAGACGAGGAACTCGACCGCTTCCGTGGCCGAACGACTTATAGCGAAGAGGAGGTCGAGGAGTTTCGCGAGGTCCTCTACACTATGAGAACAGATGAAGTGTCGGGCTGGTTGCATAGTCTTGAACTGCGTCAAGTCAACCTCCCCGACGAGCTGAAGGACGAAGTTTTACTCATTGTAGGTGATCTGATACAATAAAATCCTACGCGCGCACGTTATATATTATAGTATGAGTAGGCAAGGGTGTCATAAGAAGTGGCTAAGTGCAAGACATTGCGTCGTGATGTTTGTCGTCGCGATGCTTGTGCCATTTGTGTCTTGTTCCACTAAGAAGAATACCTCAGCCACACGTGCCTATCATGCTTTGACTGCTCATTATAACACGCTCTTCAACGGCGATATGGCTTATCTCGAAGGTACCGAGGCACAATATAAAGGCCATAAGGACAACTTCAACGAGATACTTCCTATGTACATCTGCACCAACAAGGCGACGGCTAATATAGGAAAGAGCAACTTCGAGACTGCCATCACGAAGAGCGAGAAGGCCATCAAGGTGCATAGCATCAAGAAGCGTCCCATCGTCAAGGGTAACAAGAAGCGTACGGAAAAGGAGAAGGAGTTCCTTGCCCGCAAGGAGTTCAACCCATACATGTATCATGCTTGGTTCAGGATGGCTGATGCTCAGTTCCAGAAAGGCGAGTTCTTCGAGGCGGCTGCTACATACAACTACATCATTCGATTGTATAGCACGCAGCCAGACATCGTGTCTGTCGCAAAAGCAAAGCTGGCTCGATGCTATGTTGCATTGAACTGGCCTTATGATGCTGAAGACCTTCTGAACAAAATGAAGCGCGATAGTATCACTCGCAAGGGACAGAAGGAGGTCGATAATACAAAGGCGGCTTATTATGTCCTTACGCATCAGTATAACGAGGCCATACCTCATCTGAAGAACACAATCAGTTCTACAAAAGGCAAGTTGCCTAAGGCACGCCTTAACTTCCTGCTTGCGCAACTCTATCATGAAACGGGGCGCGACACGTTGGCCTACAAGGCACTCTCCAAGGTGATACGTGCCAATCCTCCTTACGAAGTATCCTTCAACGCTCGCATCATGCAGACAGAGGTGATGCACAAAGGTAAGTTCCGCCAGATGATTGCCCGACTGAAGAGGATGGCCAAGAGTGACAAGAACAAGGACTACCTCGACAAGGTCTATTATGCAATGGGCAACATCTACCTCAGCAACGAAGATACCACGCATTGCATCTATTCCTGGGAGAAAGGCTTAGAGGAAAGCAAGAAGAGTGGCCCGGATAAAGCAACACTTTTGCTGCATCTCAGTCAACTTTATTGGGAGCAGGAGAACTACATCGAAGCGGCTCGTACCTACAAACTCTGTGTCAGCGCGCTCGACAAGGAGCATTACGAGTATAAGGAGACGGAGCGTCGCAGCAAGATACTTTCCGAGTTGGAGCCTCACCTGAGCACCATCAAGTTGCAAGACAGCCTGCAATTCCTTGCCCAGAGTCCTGAGGAGGTCTATATGGCTGCCATCGATCGCGTCATTGCCGCCTTGCGTAAGAAGGAGAAGGAGGAAGCAAAGAAGGCGGCTGCCGCTGGTACTCTGAATCCCAGTGCCATGAACAACACAGGCATGATGGCTGGCAATACCAGCAGCCCGGGCAAGCCTGCCCTTGCTACTGACCTGAGTTCGTTTGGCAATCAACAGCAAGGCGATTGGTACTTCTACAACCCTTCGACAGTACGCAACGGCATCCAGGAGTTCCAGAGGCGTTGGGGTATGCGTGCAAACGAAGACTATTGGCGCATCAGCAACAAGCAGGCTCTGGTGAAGAACAATCCTGAGTTTGCCGATTACAAATACGATGAGGCTGCTGCCGACAGCCTCTTCGGAGCTGCAACCAGTGCTGCAGCCGCCGATAGCATTGCTGCTGCGGAGAAGGCACGCAAGGACTCTTTGGGGAATGACCCACACGAGCGCGAGTACTACCTCAAACAGATTCCTTTCACCGAGGAGCAGATGGCGGAGTCGAATCGTCTGCTTGGCGATGCCCTTTACAATGCAGGCATTCAGGAACAGGAGCAGCTCGAGAACTTCCCGCTGGCAGAGAAGACGATGATTCGTTTCCTGAATGACTTCCCCGAGCACGACGGCACGGACAACATCTTCTATCATCTCTTCCTGCTTTATGGCCGTCTTCAAGACTTGGAGGGTGCAGAGGAATATAAGGGTTACTTGCTTGAAGATTTCCCGGAAGCCAAGCTTGCTGCATTGTTGAGCAATCCGAACTACGAAATGATAGCACGCGAGGGCAAGCACGTCGAGGATAGTATTTATGCCGAGGCTTATGCTGCTTACCAGACCGAACAATACAGTAAGGTAGAGGAGAACTACCAGTTCAGCACCGACAACTTCCCCGAAGGCAAGCACAGAGCCCGCATGATGTTCATTCGTGCCATGAGTTCTCTCTACGACGGACAGCGTGACACCTTCATGGTGACGCTTCGCGATGTTGTGCAGAAGTTCCCGAGAGAGGAGGTTTCGGAGATTGCATCAGCCATCATCAAAGGAATTGACGAAGGACGCCCCCTTATGGATGAGCGTTATGATGCAAGCAGTATATGGAGCAGACGCACCCGTGCCGAGTCGAACGACAGCACGGCAGCGGCTCCGGAACTCAAGGATAACCGATACACAGACTTCAACTTCGTCCTTGCCTATCCGACGGGAAGCCTCGACGAGAACATCTTGATTTATGAGATGGCTCACTACAACTTCACGAACTTCATGGCGCGTAACTTCGACATCGAGATTCAAGCGGATGCCGGACTGACCATGATGATTATAAAAGGCTTCCTTGCTTACGACGAGGTACACGCTTATGCACAAAAGCTTTATGCCGACGACCACATGCGGACAAGGCTGGAAGGCATAAGGACTCTGCTCATCTCCAGCGACAACCTCAAGATGATTGGCAAGGAATTCAGCTTCGACGAATACAAGGAGTTCTATGACCAGCACTTCGCGCCGCTCGATATCCCGGAGGACTTGCAGATTGATACGCCGACAGACTTGGAGATTCTTGATCCCGACGAGTTGGACAAGAGGGAAGAAGAGGAGAAGCAGCAAGAGGCGACTGAGGATGATGACGATTTCCCCTTCGGCTGGTAAAGTCTTCTAATGAGCCTGACTATTCCGAATATTTTGATTAAAAATAACCTATGACTACATACAAACTGCTTTGGGTTGACGATGAGATTGAGCTTCTGAAAGCCCACATACTCTTCCTCGAGAAGAAGGGTTACCAGGTGGAAACTGTTACGAACGGCTACGATGCACTGGACCGTTGTGCGGAAGAGGCTTTCGACCTCATCCTCCTGGACGAGAATATGCCCGGACTGAGCGGCCTCGAGACGCTGACCCGCGTGAAGGAACTGCTGCCGGCCACGCCTGTCGTGATGGTCACGAAGAGCGAGGAGGAGCACATCATGGAGCAGGCCATCGGTGCTAAGATTGCCGACTACCTCATCAAACCCGTAAACCCGACGCAAATCCTGCTGACGCTCAAGAAGAACATCCAGCAGAAGGAAATCGTTACGGAACATACGCAGTCGGGTTACCAACAGGAGTTCTCGCGCTTGGGGATGCAGATAAACGACGCTTCAAACATAGAAGAGTGGAAGGATGTCTATAAGAAATTGACGTACTGGGAGCTTCAGTTGAGCGAGGCGGAGAGCGGGATGCAGGAGATGCTTGCCATGCAGCGACGTGAGGCCAACACTGAGTTTGCCAAGTTCATACGCAAGAACTACATGCGTTGGATGGAGAGACCGGACGAGAGGCCTGTGATGAGTCCCGACATCTTCAAGCACACCATCTTCCCCCTGCTGGATAAGGGCGAAAAGGTCTTCCTTATCGTCATCGACAACTTCCGCTACGACCAGTGGCGCGTCCTGCTTAGCGAGATAGGAGATGCTTTCTCGGTGGACGAGAACCTCTATTGCAGCATCCTGCCTACTGCGACGCAATATGCCCGCAATGCTATCTTCAGCGGCCTCATGCCCAACAATATCGCCAAGATGTTCCCTGAGCTTTGGGTGGACGAGGACAGCGAAGAGGGCAAGAACCTCAACGAGGAGCCGCTGGTCAAGACACAGCTCGAACGCTATCGCCGCAGGAACACGTTCTCATATCACAAGATTAACCACTCGAATGCCGCAGAGAAGTTCGTCCAGCAGATACCTCAGTTGCGGAATAACGACTTGAATGTCGTGGTCATCAACTTCATAGACATGCTCAGCCACGCTCGTACGGAAAGCCTTATGGTACGGGAACTTGCCAGCAACGAGGCAGCTTACCGAAGCATCACACAGAGTTGGTTGCGCCATTCTGCCGTGAGTGACCTCTTCCGCAGTCTAGCTGCTCAGGACTGTACAGTAGTGCTGACCACCGATCACGGCAGTATTCGTTGCTATAACCCTATCAAGGTCATTGGTGACCGCAACACGAATACCAATCTGCGTTACAAGCTTGGAAAGAATCTTTCATACAACCAGAAGGAGGTCTTCGAGATAAAGGATCCGCTTCGTGCCGGCTTGCCCAGCCCCAACATCAGCACGACCTACATCTTCGCTCAGCAGGACGACTTCTTCGCCTATCCCAACAACTACAACTACTACGTCCAGTATTACAAGGACACGTTCCAGCATGGCGGCATCAGTATGGAGGAAATGCTCATCCCTTTGATTACGCTGAGGGGGAAGAAAAGATAAGGAAAAGAGATGGAAATAAAGATACAAAGTCTCGAGGATATTGCGTCGGCAGCACAGAAATTTGTCGATGAAATGGGCGAAAATTGCGTTTTCGCCTTCTATGGTAAGATGGGTGCAGGCAAGACGACTTTCATTAAAGCCATCTGCGAGGCACTGGGGGTGAAGGATGTTGTGGCGTCGCCCACCTTCGCCATCGTCAACGAGTATGCCGATGCAGCAGGTCAGCCTGTCTATCACTTCGATTTCTATCGCATCAAGAATCTTCGCGAAGCTGTCGATATCGGTTGCGAAGACTACTTCTACAGTGGCTATCCCTGTTTCATCGAGTGGCCCGAACTGGTCGAGGAACTGCTTCCCGAGGATACGGTCAAGGTAAGTGTGGAGGTCCTCGAGGATGAGTCGCGACGCATCACATTAGCCTAAGTCATACTGGTGCCTTATAGGGGAACATTCAACGCCCTATAGGGGAATCGTCAACGCCCTATAGGGGAATCGCCAACGCCCTATAGGGGAATCGCCAACGCCCTATAGGGGAATTTCTAATGTACCATAATGCTTTGGCCGGGGCACGCGCATGCGCCTCGCAGCCCATTATTTCAGGTCACTTCTTCAGCCTGTAGATGAGGCGATATGTGCCGCTGTTCAGTTCGATGGGTTCCGCTGGATTATATCGCGTCGGCTCTGGGTCGGGCTTGCGGTTACGCTCCTTCTCGTTGAAGATTGGGCCGGTACGGTTGAGCCTGCCGGCTGCCATCTCGACTGAGACAGCCTTCAACGCCTCGGGACAAAGCACGGTGGCGGTGGTGCCGACGGGTATGGTGAGGCGCAGGTCGAAGGCATCCCTCGAGCGTTTCCAATCGACGGTAATGTCGCCGTAGGGGGTTGGCTTCAGCGCTCTGACGAAGGTCAGGCTGTCGGGCAATTGCGGCTGGATGGTGAAGTGGCGGTAGGCGGGTTTTGTCGTATCGCCCTGAATGCCTGCCAGAGCCTGGTAGAACCACGAACCGATGCCGTTGTAACAGTTGTGGATGCGGCTTCGGCGTGCATTCCAATGCTCCCAGGTTGTCGTCGCTCCGTTGTCAATCATGTAGAGATAACCCGGGAAACTGTGCTGCCTGAGCATGTCAGCCATGAACTGAACATTGCCTGCCTTGGTGCACCATTGCGTCAAGATGGGGATGCCTACAAGTCCTGTGAACAGGTGCCCGTCAAAGCGTTCGTATGTCTCTCGCTTCAGAGCGTTGTTCACTTTCTGCTTCAAGTCATCTGGAACGGCACCCACAAAGAGGGGGAAGCTCTGGTCGAGTTGCAGCCCGTGGGCGTAGGTGGCATCTTTCTTATTATAATATGTAGCGTGGATGCGCTGGTTGATGTCCGTCTGCTTCTGCCTGTAGAGCTGTGCCTCGTCGGCCTTCCCCAGCAGTTCTGCTGTGTTTGCCATGATGCCATACACCCAGCTCATGGAGCAGGAGTTAACGAGGTCGATGCTCTCGGTATATGTCTGATGCTCCTCGTTAGGCAAAGCCCAGTCGCCCAGGAACCAGTCCTTGCGTCGCGTGCTGGGCCATCTGTGCTCCACCGTCAGCAGCCCGTCGGGCATGAACTGTTCGGCATATGCAATGTAACGCTGCATATTGGGATAGTACCACTCGAGGAGCCGGATGTCGCCATACTGCTGATAGGTCTGCCAAGGAGCGTTGGCGATGAAAGCACACCAGAATGGTCCGCCGCCACAACGCCAGAAGGCCGGTCCTACATGAGGCACCTCGCCGTCGTCGCCTTGTGCATCTGTGTAGCCCTGCAACCAGTTCCGATAGAGCGGATACATATTGTATTGCAGTTGCGCCGCCAGTATGGATGCATTGCCGTCGCCACCATAACCCTGTCGCTCGATGTGCGGACAATCGACCATATAGCCGCCAAGGGTCAGGCATCGGAACGTGTAGTGCACCATATCATGTATGGCGCAAAGGTCCTTGTCGCTGCAGACGAACGACGAGCCCTTCTCGTAGCCCGTGTGAATCAGCATGCCGGCAATGTCCGAGAGGGCAGGCTGGCGGTCCAGGCCTTCTATCTTGATGTATCGATAAGCGTGGTAGTTGAACTTGTTGCAGAACGTTTCATCACCCTCGCCGCTTGCGATGTAATAGTCGGTGAAGACGCCTTCGTCAAAATCACCGCTGAGTGCCAGCATGTCGCAATAGCTGATGGTGATGCGCTGCCCCTTGCGAAGTTTTCCGAGGTGGATGCGTGTCCAACCCACAATGCTGCGTCCCATATCGACCATCCATTTGTTGCCGTCGAAACGCGAGACCTGCTGGGCCTGCACCTCCATCATGATGCGATTGGGCTCGCACATCATTGGCGTTATCTCTTGGGCAGGGATGTCCATCGCCTTCACGCCTTGCCAGCTGACGGCATCGAGCGTTGATGAGGAGAAGTCGGGCAGGAGTTCTGCAGCCTTGACGACTTCGCCACCGAATGTCCAGGCTCCTGCGATGCCGTCGTCATAGTAGCCGCTTCCCCTTGCCTGCCAGGTATCGTCGGTCTTGACGAGCGTCTGCCAGCCGCCCGTCTCCTGTCGCTGGTCTATCTGTGCCAAGACGTATGGTCCGCCTTTGACAACACCTACGACGTCAGGATTGTCGTAGAAGCCGCCACCAAGCCAGATGACGAGGTCGTTGCGGCCCTTTTGGAGCTTCCCGTCGAGGCAGTAGGTCATCGCCTGATGTCGCTTGCTGTACTCCACAACGGAAGGCGTCAGGACATCATCGCCCACACGTTCTCCATTCAGATATATCTCGTGATAGCCCAACGTGCTGAGGTGCAAGAAGGTAGGCGCTTTGGTGTCCGAGCACTCGAACGACTTGTAGAGGAGCGGCTGAACCTTGCGGTCCGTTCGCTCCATGCCGATGTATTTGCCCTGCCAAAGTGCTTTGTCGAGGATGCCGACAGAGAACTTCGCGCCTCGTGCCCAGTCGCCACCCTTGCCGTTCTCGTCCCAAACCTTCACTTGCCAATAGACGACGCTGCGGCTTTCAAGTGGCTTGCCTGCGTACGTAACCCAGATGGATTGGTCACTCTCTATGCGACCGCTGTTCCAGAGGTCTGCCTTGTCTTCCGTAAGAAGGTCAGGCCTCGATGCAGCAAGGATTTGATAGGCCGACTGCCGCACGCCATTGTGGTCGTGTGTGAGTTTCCAACTCAAGGCAGGTGTCGTTGTGTTGATGCCCCAAGGTTGATGTAACAACTCGCAGCGAAGGTCGTAAGCCGTCAGCGCTGCCTGCACATATGAAGCTGCCAAAATAAACATCGCAGCCATGATACTTCTTGTCTTCTTCATCATTTTTTTGCTATTTCTGCTGCAAAGATACAAAAAAAATGTATCTCTACGTACGAAATGGTCAATAATGTCATTCATGATATGCTCAATCTTCTCGTGCCGCGAAGCCTAATGCAAGAGTGACATTAACGCGTGTTTCAGATTTGTTTCACACGTGAAACAAACTGTTTCCACTGCAGAAACAATTTGTTTCGCCATGAGAAACAAATTGTTTCAACTTTTGATGTTATACTGAAACAAACCGAAAATCAGTCAATAAGCAGCATTTTTTGCCGAAATTAAAGCAAAATAAACACAGAAGATGTATAGACGCTGCCTGAAATGCATGCTCTATACATACTTTAATCGGCTGTATAATAGATGCTTGCAAGTAAAATGTAGGAATGTATAGGCAAAATAAAAATTATATTGAATAAATTATTGTACGAAAATACACCACTCCCATGCATTGGATTGCCTCTCATTAAATTAGTAGGTATTGGTGTAGAGTGAAGAATGTTTTTGAAGAATGTTTTTGATTTTATTTTGCAACATTTCCTTTCAAAAATTTTTGTTGTATTCATAATTTTCATAACTTTGCACCGACCAAGCCAGCCTTTCGTGGCAGGGCGGGCCAAACAATCTTAATGGAATCCTGCGGCTGAGTAACCATTCCTTTCTCCTCGCGGAGGATGTTCGGGGGTAAGGCTGTAGAGAAAAAAGGCGTTTTCAGAACGTTACTGTCTGTACTTTCAAACTTCGCAAATTTGATTCGTTTCACAGCGGTAATGCAACGAAGCGCCTGCGTGGGTGTATTATATTCATCATGTAATATCACTCGGCGTGGGCTGGCTTGTGTTGCTTATCCTTGACCTTAACATCATTACTCACGCCGAATTCGGGGAGCAGGAGGCAACAAAAAGACTCATCTCATTATGAGACAGACTAAACTTGTAGCCATGCTCCTATTGGCATTGGCATGCCTGTGCTCTTGCAAGGACAGTGACTCTGACGCAGATTTTAACTTGTCTGAACTGTATGGCTATTGGACAGGAACACAATCAAATGCAAATCAGAGAATCTATCTCACCTTCAACGAAGACAAGACAGGCGAGTTCACCTATGAATCCAACGTCTATTATCGTGTGGCTACGTTCACCTACAAGGTTTCTGGCGATGAAATTATTTGCAAGGGAATCATTGCGGGAGAAGACGGTGTGGTAAACAACTGGGAGCAGACATTCCGCTGGAACGGCACGTACCTATCGCCCATCGGAGCATACCAGGGCATCTACATCTACAAAAATGGATACCATCCGGATGACGATGAAGATGACTACGAGCCAGACATTAAGGTTAATTTCTCCATCAGGCACGTTCACGACTACCAGAATGGGACGTACCTCTACTTCGTAGATGTAGCAGTGACGTTTCCTGCCGGATTGCGGGATAAGGAAATCTCAATGGCAGGTGTAGCCCTCGACCTTATAAACGGCACGCTTGGGAATTCGAAAGATCTCGAAAAGATAGACATAGACGGCAAAACCAGGCCAAGTCTTGAATATTGGGTAACCAACGACAACGAGGCACATACCATCATGTGGGAAATCCTTGTCGACTCAAAGGACAAGTTCCTCAAGCTGGACTACATCCCCTTCTTCTATCACAAGTATGGAATCACCTCCCTTGGCTGGAAGTCTGTAACCCTGACACCAACAAACACAACAGATGGCAGCGGCAATAATAGTGGCAGCGGAGAAAATACGACAGGTTCTACAGGAGGTCATGCCTGGCAAACAAGCCGGAAGAATACGGTAATTACTATGCTTGGGGCGAAACAACGACAAAGAGCGACTATTGTTGGAGAACATATAAGTATGGTAATGATCTTGACGAGTTAACCAAATATTGTGATAATAGCAGCTACGGCCTGAATGGTTTCATAGATAACAAGAAAGAACTTGTCCCTTCCGATGATGCTGCGACAGTAAACTGGGGTAGCAATTGGCAGATGCCGAGCCTCGACCAGATAAAAGAACTTATCAACAGCAAATACACCACGACTGAGTGGACGACTCAAAACGGTGTGAATGGACGTAGAATAATAAGCAAGAATAATGGGAACAACATTTTCCTGCCAGCTACGGGCTTTTACTTTAATACTCATATAGACAATCAGGGTAGCCACGGCTACATGTATTCTCGTTCGGCCGGCACGTTCAACACCCCATTTGGCAGCTTGTTAGCCTTCCATTCGAACTTCATCAACTGGTCCGACATCGAGCGTTGCCAAGGTGTAACTATCCGTCCTGTGCTGAAACAATAGGAAATGTTCCCATGTATTTATTATTATATTAATGACATACATTTTACAAATATGAAACTCAAAACTATTTTATTTCCTCTGCTCCTATGCATGGGGCTTATGCCAGTCATCTGCTCTTGCGGAGACGATGATGTAGAGGAAGTCACACCAAGTGGCGGGCATGCCAACAACACTGATGATACGGCTGAAGACGAAGCCCAACGAAAGATGCTCCTTGGTACATGGAGGCTTACTGAACCAGATTTCTATGAAGAA
>ONSR01000118.1 GCA_900320565.1 uncultured Prevotellaceae bacterium | reverse complement strand
GCTGAACGCAGCCAACGGCAAGAGCCGACTGGGTTGCACCGTAGCCGCCAAGTTCAGCCGCCAGTTCTCCGACGAGGTGAGTTGGCAGAAGGTTGACCCCCAGGCTGCTGCCGCTGCATCTGGCGAAGAGGACATCACCGAGGGTGGCGACAACCAGGGTGGCGGCGGCAATACTCCGGGCGGGGAGCTGGAGGGATAAAGGCTCTACCACAAGCGTCCGACCAAAGACCCGCGAGGGGCATCCGATGAGGGTGCTCCTCTTGTTTTTTATCAAGAATTTGAGAATTGGAGAATTAAGGAACTATGATTTACCGATATTTTGAGGTGCGCTGCGACTATTGCGGTCGCACCATCAACCACTACCCACAGCGCAAGCCCAACAATGAGGTTCTGCGCAAGGACGGCATAGTGCATACAAGCACAAAGCAGTTCTGTTCGGATGAGTGCTATGCCAACTGGAACCACGACCGACAGGCAAAGCAGTACTGTAACCTGCGGCAAAACGGAAGGATTCACAACGAAGAATAAAACATCAAGGAACAATGGAGATTAAAGGAAAGGTGCATTGCTTCTTTGAGCAATCGGGCACGTTTAAGCGAGAGTTCATCAAATTGGGCATACCTGCCGAAGACTACGACATACTGAATGACTTTGGCGAAACCGACCACATGGATGACCTCTTTGCCGAAATCGAAAAGGCATACGACGGCAAGCCAAGCCTATTCGACACGATAGACGCAGAGAACGACTTCATCATGGCTTTCTTCCCTTGCATCCACTTTTGCGGAGTCAGTCAGATGTGGTTCGACATGAACCACCGCGACTATCGCAAGTGGGACACCAAGCGCATGATTGACTACATGCTGAAGAAGAACCAAGACAGGGCGTATTTCTTCGAGGTGCTGAACAAGTTCGTCGGTGTCTGTCTGATGCGGAAGATACGCATGGTGTTCGAGAACCCAATCATGGGGCAGACCTTTCTCCGTGTCTTCCTAAAACAGCCGGACGTGAAGGACAACAACCGCATGGCTCGTGGCGACTACATGATTAAGCCGACTGGCTATTGGTTTTGGAATTGCACCCCGACACATGGGCGGTCGTTCCAACGTGACAAGAAACGCATCGAACCGATGAAATTGCCAAAGGCACCAAAGGCAGGGCATTGCTCCGAGGAACGCTCGCTCATCAGTCCAGACTATGCCCGCAACTTCATCTGCGACTTCATCATCGGCAAAGAGCAAGAGCATACCGAACGGACATTGTTCGACCTCTGACATCATCCATCAGACATCAGACATCAACAAAGTTAAACCCATTAAATCGGATAAGAAATGGCAAAAGTTAAGTATTATGCCAAGGAGAATTCCACTATCGGAACTATGGACGGCAAGAGTGTTGAACCATCTATCGCCAAGGCTTGCGTGACGGAGTTCATGAAGGCCGTGAAGCGTAACGTGCTGAAAGGCTTCCGCTGTCAGTTGGGCGACAACTTCCTGACCGTCTATCCCAACATTCAGTTGAGCGTGAAGGACACGGAAGACCCAGAGACTCATGCGCCGATCGTGGCGACCGCCGAGATGCTGAACGCAGCCAACGGCAAGAGCCGACTGGGTTGCACCGTAGCCGCAAAGTTCAGCCGCCAGTTCTCTGACGAGGTGAGCTGGATGAAGGTGGACCCCCAGGCTGCTGCCGCTGCATCTGCCGAAGAGGACATCACCGAGGGTGGCGACAACCAGGGTGGCGGCAACGGCAACAATCCGCCAAGTGGTGAGCTGGAGGGATAGAACGCTCTACCACAAGCGTCCGACCAAAGACCCGTGAGGGGCATCCGATGAGGGTGCTCCTCTTGTTTTTATCAAGAAGGCCGAAGGGCTCGCGAGCGATAGCGAGAACGAAGTGGCAATTTGAGAATTGGAGAATTAAATAAAAGGAACTATGAGTAATTCAACGTACATTGAAATGGAAGACGACGTGCGCGAGGATATTGGCGTATGTCAGCCTTCAGCACCAAAGAAAGAGAAACGAAGAGTGGAGGACGTGAAGCCCGAACCGCAAGAGGAAAAGGTGACACCCGACAACTTCAAGTACAACATCGGCGACATCATCAAGGTGAACGACCCGGACACAAACCTATTGTCGCCTTGTGGGGATAAGGAGTACCACGACAATCTGCGTGTGATATTCCGATTCTATGACGGCAACCATGTATATATCGTGGAAGCCGAGGACGGCATCTGTTTGATATTGCCGGAGTATCAAGCCGAACTGGTGGAGCGTTCAACGGCACCGAACACACCGCCCGACAATGCCCACGACACCGTGAACAGCCGACTGCTCGACGAGGACACCTACAAGGCACTCATGCGGCTGGGCATTCTCGACACGTCGGTACGCTCGTACAATCGAGGTGCAAGCGACTACTCGCGCCACATCATCCAGCCGTGGTCGATATGGCAGGACTACAACCTGAACCCGTGGGACGCTGACATCGTGAAGCGCATCCTGCGCACCAAGCAGGGCGACTCCCGACGGCTCGACTACGAGAAGATTATCCACATCTGCGAGGAACGCATCAGACAAATAGACATGGAGGACTGACGTATATGAAGGATAAACAGCGTGTGTACATCAGCGGTGCGATGTCTGGTGTGGCGAGGGAACACTACCTTGCACGCTTCGACATGGCCGAGCGCATACTGAAGAACGAGGGCTGGCGTGTGGTCAATCCTGCGAGGCTTGCACCCTGCCGTTGGCCGTGGCTCTATCGGTTGTTAGGCTATCGGCTGACGTTGCTCTACGACCTTTGGCACCTGTCACGTTGCACCCACATCTACAAGATACCAGGCTGGCAGCAGTCGCGCGGTGCAAACATTGAATCGTGCTGGGCGTTTCACTTCAAGATATGGCCGACTGGCAAGAAGTCTCGTGAGAACATCGACCGCCATATCTCGAAACTCATCATCAAACAAGAATCGAAATGACAGAAGACTTTTATAAGCTGAAGCAGGATGCAATAGACCTGCTGAGGAAACGACTGACTGAGGACGTTCGCAAACGCCTGGCAGAAGTAGATGACCGTTTGCTGGAATACTTCGACGACTGCGCCACGAACGTGAGCAACGTCTTCGGTGACGAGAACGACAGGCACGGCATGTGGGAGATTCTTTGCGCTTGCAAGTTCCTGCGTATGTTCAACACCTACCACTTCAATTCCAAAAAGGTGCAGTTCTACCTCCGACTGCGCGAGGGCATCTGGCGGCGCGAGGGCAAGCGGTGGACTTACGTGAGCGGCGGTCTCAGACTGCCATCGACTCAGGGCGCGAGGATTTACCGCTGGC
>ONSR01000009.1:122412-125736 GCA_900320565.1 uncultured Prevotellaceae bacterium | reverse complement strand
CCTGTATTACACAATCTCCTCGCGTAACAATCATGACGCTTACATGAAGGACACGGGGAAGGACGTCCTGCAATGCAACGTAGGATTGGACACCTATTCCTATTGGCGTTTCATTCCAACAGAGAATGAAGGCTGCTACTATGTCCAGAATCTCTACAGCAAACGCTACATCCAGGCTGTAGCAGAGTCTGCCAATGTGGCGGTAAACATGGGAACAGAACCTGTTGAGATTTTCATCATGTCTGCCCCAAGCGAAGGCACCGATTGCTTCGGCATGACGAGTTCCGACCACGTTAATCTTGCCTTCAACAGCTCTGCCTGCTTTGCCATGAACTGGCACGAGGACAACAAGATAGTTCAATCGTATATGGCAGCGATAGGAACCAACCACAAGAGCTTCTGGTTCTTCCGCGAGGTTGAACCGCCATCGTGCCTCATTGGCTCGCACGACTTCGAGCATGGCATCTGCAACATCTGCGGTGCCCTCGACCTCAATTATGTTGAGCAAGCAGAAGACGGATTCTATAAGATTAGCGACGGATACCAATTGGAATGGTTCTCTGCTATGGTAAATACCGGCAGGAATGATTTGTGTGCACGCCTGATGAACGATATCGACATGCAAGGCATTGAACACACACCCATTGCAAAGAACGTTGACCTGCGCTGGCGTGGCACGTTCGACGGACAAGGACACAGAATCAAGAACCTTGTCATCAATCGTCCGACAGAAAACATACAGGGACTCTTCGGTTACTTGCGTGGCAATAACGACAGCAACACGCGCGTATGTAACCTTATTATTGACAAGAGTTGTAGCTTCACGGCTTACCATCAAGTGGGAGCCATTGCAGGTTGCAGCCAAGGTAATCAAGGCCTCATCACCTTGGAGAACATCGTCAACGAGGCTAATGTGACGGCTGAAGGCGGTACAGATGCAGCTGCCCTGGTAGGCGGCCAAACTGGCAATGCTCCCACATGGCGCATTCGCAATATTGTCAATACAGGAGCCATCACCAGCACTGCCGCCGACGGCTATGCAGGCGTCGTTGCTGGTTACTATGGCAGCAATGCACAAAACTTCCAAGAGAACATCATCAACCTGGGTATCGTGACGGGCTTTAATGGCGGAAACCAATTGGGACGTCTCACAGGTACATTCATAAATGTATTTGATATCAGTGGAACCGAAGGTGCTACACAAGGCTTGGACCACGACTTCACGACAGAAGACGTGGCAAACGGTCGCCTCTGCTATTACCTCAATGGCAACCAGTCGAACATCTCTTTCTATCAGACACTCGGACAAGATGCCTATCCCGTTCCATTTGCAACGAGTCTGCAAGTCTATATGCAAGGCACATTGCTTTGCGACGGCACTCCCGTTGGCGACGAGGGAACGTATAGCAACTCCAACGAGGGCAGTATCGTGCCTCCCCATACATTCGTTGATGGCGACTTTTATTGCACTGTTTGCGGAGCTTTCAACGATAACTTCGTGACACCCGTGGATGGTGTGTTACACATGAGTACGCCACTTCAACTGCAATGGTTGACTGAATACGTTGCAGCCGGACACGAAAACCTTGAGGTTGTCATGGATAATGACATAGACATGGATGGCGTGGATTTTAATGGCATTGGTTCGCTTGCCACTCCTTTCCTCGGACATTTTGATGGAAAGTATCACACCATCAGCAATTTGGTGATGGATGGCGTAGACCATGACTGGTCGGGCTTCTTCAACTTTATCCGTGGCGGCTCTACCATCGAAAACTTGCGCCTCGACGAGAACTGCTATCTGACAGGCATGAAGGGAACTGCTCTCATTGGCGGTTGCGGCATGGCTGGTAATGTGCTGCTGCGCAATCTGGGATTTGAGGGCACATCTGAAAGCCCCACTACATGTGCGGGTGCTGTATTGGGAGCAAACTTCCAGAGTATCGCAAAACTGACGGTTGAGAACTGCTACAGCACAGGCACAATATCCGGTGGTGCAGAGAGTGCTGCCCTGATAGCATGGCTTGGCAACAATGGTGCTGTCATCAGCAATTGCTGGACTTCGGCCACCGCTTCAGGCATTCAAGGCGAGGACAAATATGCTTTCCGTCACGACAACGCCATCGTCACCAACTGCTTCAGTATGTATGGCACTCAGGCACAACGTATCGGAGACGATGAACTGGAAAGCGGCTCGTTATGCTATCGTCTCAATGGCGACCAAAGCGTTATACGTTGGTTCCAAAACCTTGATAATGGTGAAGAAGTGGATGATTTCCCAACATTCATTCCTACTCACGGCACAGTTGTGGTCAGAGCGGAGATGCGATGTGACGGCACCTATGACGAGGAGTCTGCATATTTCTCCAACAGTGGAGACATAGTTATTCCACCTCATACTTATGTGGATGGTTTCTGTCAGGTTTGCGCTGGGGAAGACCCAGACTATCCCTTCATTCGTATCTTTGCCAACGCCGACCACGATGCTGCAGGTGGGTATATCAACAATCAAAGCAATGACGGTTCTGGCCTTGCCATCAACAATAGCGTAGCAGAACATTGGAACCAGAAGTGGTTCGAGAGCTATCAGCAACTGACTGGTCTTGAACCAGGCCTTTATAAGCTGCGTGTTCAAGGTCTTTCCCGTGTTAAAGCTTGGAAAGAAGATGATTGTGTAGCATACGAGGAAGCTGAACTAAACCCCGATTATGTACAACTCTACCACAATAGCCAGTATTACGTTGAGGTTGGAGAACGCCGCATAGGCAACCTCTTCATGGACATTGCCAAAGGTAGGCAAGAAAAAGCGATTGGTACAGGAACCCAAACATACCATGCGGCCTCAGGCTATTATGTGCCAAATTCATTGGCAGCTTGCCGTGACTACTTCCAGAAGGGGCTTTATTGGAACGAACCCATATACTTTGTTGTTGGAAGCGAGCAAGATGTCGTAAAAGTTGGTTTGGAAAATAGAATGTACTTGAATGGCAACTGGACTGTATGGGATACATGGCGTTTGGAGCGTGTGAACGATACCGATGCTGCTGCGGAACTTATCAGCGCTCAACAGGGAAAGAACCTTCAAGAACTTGACCAGTTGGATGCACAGACGCAATTGGTTGAAGAATATCAAGAGGCTTGTGACGCTCTTGAAAGTTATACTTCGCTAGAACAAGTTTTGAACATTGCGGACCAACTCTCGCGTTTGCCAGAACAAATCCGTCTGAGTCACTTGGCTTATGTTGACTACGCATCGGCAGTCCAAGCTATTGTTGACGACCTTGAAAGTCGCGAACAACTTAATGGTCAATATGCCGAACTGCT
>ONSR01000009.1:1148-122407 GCA_900320565.1 uncultured Prevotellaceae bacterium | reverse complement strand
CATATCATCGAAGTCAAGACACTTTCTGTAGAAGAACTTGCTGCAGAGGTGTCCTTTGTTCAGGAACTGCTTAACCTTGCTATCAAGAATAGCATCACTGAAGGTTCCGACCTATCCAACCTTATCTACAATGCTGACTTCGCTGAAGATGGCAACTTCAAGGGATGGGTCGCTAAGACAACTAAAACTGGCAATGGCTCGAACTTCTCTTCCCGTACAGGCTTCCTAGACATCTATCCCGTGAGTGCCAGCAAAAATACAGCATTCTATGTTTATCAGGATTTGGAAGACGGTCTTCCCAATGGCCTCTACGAACTGATTGTTCCTGCATACCAGCGTACTGGCGACATTGACTTGGGCGACCCCTCTGGTTGCGAGCTAGTGGCTGCCGATATCTTTATAAATGACTTCCATACACCTGTTTGGAACTTGTACAAATGTGCGATTCCATACAATGAAGCTATCAATGGGGTGAACTGTCGCTTTGATCCGTCCAATGATCCCTCTGCCCCGCATAATGGCGAGGAGACACACTCATATGATAGAGAAACAACAGGTACAGGTTGGGTTCCGGATGGTCGTTATGCTATGAGCTTTGCTTTCTCGGCAGGTCGCTTCGTCAATCATGCATATGCCATTGTCGAGGACGGCACGTTGCGCGTCGGCATTCAGAATACAGGTATGCCATGGTATGCAGGCGGTGTAACAGCCTGGGGCAAGTTCCGTCTTGTTTATCGTGGACAGGACGCAGATGCGCTACAAGCCATGATGGATAATTTCGGAGAGCACCTCGCAAATTTGCGTTTGGCCCAGGAAGAGCAGCGTTTCTACATCAGCACAGCTATTCTGGATCGAATCTCCTCTCTCATCGATGAGGCAAATGCGGAAACCAATATAGAAGCAAAGTTAGAACTCGCCAAGCAAATCAATGCAGAATTCAACACCATCAACAGCAGTTATGCTATATATAATGATTTGAATGGATTGATGGAGTACTGTTACAATCAAAGCGATGCAATAGTAGATACAGATGCAGGTCTAAGTGATGCATTATATTCAAAAGGAGACGAAATCTACGAACATCTGCAAAGCGGAGACCTTACGGACGAAGAGGTTATACAATATGAGACAGATATTAGAGACGATGTTTCGATAGGTGGTGGTTTCTATGCTCGAGGTGATTTGATTGATGAGGAAGGTAACGTAATAGAATATGATGAAAATAGTAAACTCTATCCTCTTCAGCGTCAAGATGACGGCACATATACGGGAACATTCAAGACTCAGAATCGTGCCAACCTTGTTCATACTGATGCTCGTGCCAACATCTATTTCACAAGATTCGACCAGACCTTCAAGTCCAACCAGCAGTATCGCCGCTTTGTCACACCGGCATACAACACTCATCCGCTCATATCCGGTGCCGGTCAGGACTATCAGATGATTGGTGAAGAGATGCACGTCACGCTCAATCCGGCAGACAGCACAGTTGTGTTCGATCCGATTGAGTATGCATGGCACGACCGTGTATTCGTCTGTGGCTCTATCATAGACAAAGACGGCAAAGAACATCGCTGGAAGAACGACGAGATGGCACCTTTGAAGCACATGGGTGATGGCATGTATGTCGGAACTGTACGCTTCTTCGAAGACTATGTATATCCTGGATATGCCACCTTCCTTGTTATGGCAAGTCGTTCTACTCTTGATGATGAAGAGAACAGCACCGTTACTCGCCCAGGGTGGCTTGAGGCAAGCTATGCTACTGCTTTGAACGACAGCATCCTCACTCCCGGCGAAACGGTTGGAGATTTGGTACGTGGTTGGGGCAATGCCCATCGTTTGCGTATTGAATGGCCAGCCGGTGTTGGTCCGACAGACTATATTGTCACTTTCGACATGAACAATCGTTCTATTTGTGTCAAAGTCGATGATGAAATCGATCCTGATGGCATTCAGACAATCGAAGGAACATTTGGCTCGAAAGGCGGCATCTATAATCTTGCCGGTCAGAAGATGTCAAGTGGAACGTTGCCTAAGGGTATCTACATCAAGAATGGCAAAAAAGTTGCAATTAAGTGAAAACTAATAAATTAGTTTTGATTCCTGGTTTGGTCTGCTCTGCAGTTTGTGCAGGGCAGGCCAAGTCTCGTCCCAACGTCTTGGTCTTCATAGCAGACGATTTAGGAACTAACGAGATTGGATGCTATGGGGGCGAAAACCTGCAGACTCCAAACATTGACCGTTTGGCTAAAGAGGGCATGCTGCTTACCAACAACTTCTGCTCTATGGCAGTGAGCGTTCCAATCAGAGCATCCCTCTATACGGGCTTGTATCCGCAGCATCATGGTTCTTTCCGAAACCATAAACCTGTGAATCGTGGTCTCAGAAGTGTGGTACATTATATGTCCGACTTGGGATATAGGGTAGGGCGGACAGGCAAAGACCATCCTGTAAAGCAGCTGAAGGTGTTCCCCTTCGAGAAGATACCGGGCTTTGCTGTGGGCTGCACGATGTCGCATCCTCCCGTTTCCACTCCTGATGGAATACGTGAGTTCATGAGTCGCGACAAGTCGCAGCCCTTCTGCCTCTTTGTTTGCAGTATCAACACCCATGCACCATGGGACTCTGGCGATGCTTCCGAGTTCAATCCCGATAGTGTGCATCTGCCACCTAACTGTGTGGATAATGCTGTAACCAGACGAATGTTTTGCGACTATCTGGCAGAGATTCGCATGCTCGACAACGAGGTGGGGATGACGCTTCGAACCCTTGAGGAAACAGGACAATTAGACAATACGCTTGTAATCTTTCTTGGAGAGCAAGGCCCCAAGATGCCTTTTGGCAAATGGACTTGCTACCGTTATGGTCAGCACAGCGCCTTTTTGGCTCGCTATCCGAAAAAGATCAAGGCAGGTTCTGTCAGCGATGCCCTTGTACAATATGAAGATGTACTGCCCACACTTATCGACTTTGCAGGAGGTGCTCCTGTCGATACCTTGGATGGCCGTAGTCTCTTGCCCATCCTATATGGCAAGAAGAAAGCTCATGTCCGGGAGTGGGCTTATGGTATTCACAACAACCATCCGGAAGGGCCTGCTTATCCCATTCGCAGCATTCAGGACAAGCGCTATCGTTTCATCATGAACCTGATGCACGAGAGACCGTATAGCGAGAAGCACATGATGAAACCTGAAGATACCAACGATATGTGGGGTTCGTGGCTCGTGACGGCTCAAACCGACGAACGGGCATCTTGGCTGATAGACAAGTTCGTCCATCGTCCTGCACAAGAGCTCTACGACCACCAGACAGACCCCTGGGAACTTCATAATCTGGCTGACTTGCCCGAATATGCTGCTCGAGTAGCAGAGATGAAGACTGCCCTTCTCGAATGGATGGAACAAATGGGCGACACAGGCATCGGCATGGATGTAGCGAATTAAAACAAATCAGAAAACATACAAACTCATGAATAAATCACGATACCGCAAAATGCTTTCAGGGCTTGCTGTACTGCCTGCTGCGCTCTGCGCACAAGACAAGCAGCCGAATGTCATTATTATGTATATTGATGATATGGGCATAGGCGACGTCAGTTGCTTCGGAGGCTCATATACACCGACTCCCAATATCGACCGTCTGGCTCAGCAAGGACTTTCCTTCACGCAGTATTACTCTGCCGCTCCTGTCAGCTCTCCTTCCCGTTGTGGGCTTATTACAGGTCAGTTCCCGCTGGAGCATGGAATAAACACATTTATGGACACGAGGGCTGCCAACAAGAGGGTTGAGCAACTCAACTACCTGAATCCTTCTGCTCCCAGTATTGCGAGGGCTTTCCAGCAAGCAGGCTACGCTACGGCGCATATTGGCAAATGGCATCTTGGTGGAGGTCGTGATGTAACAGATGCTCCTGGCTTCGAGAACTATGGTTACGACGAACACATCTCCACTTATGAGAGTCCAGACCCAGACCCAATCATCACTTCTACGCATTGGATATGGGCGGCTTCCGATAGTGTGAAGCGTTGGAACAGAACTGCTTATTTCGTGGATAAGAGCCTCGAATTTATCAGGAAACAGAATGGCAAGCCCTTCTTCCTGAACCTTTGGCCTGATGATATGCACACGCCTTGGGTGCCAGAATTCTTTGCCGAGAAGCGAGAAAAGTGGGAAAAGGAGGATGCCTTCGAGCCTGTATTGAAGGAGATGGATGTGCAGTTGGGACGTTTCCTCGACGAACTCGACAAGATGGGACTTACGGAGAATACCATTGTCATCTTTACCAGCGACAATGGTCCTGCTCCCAGTTTCATGCAACGTCGCACCTTAGGGATGCGGGGCGCAAAAAACAGCCTTTATGAGGGCGGCATCAATATGCCTTTCATCATTCGCTATCCTGCCAAGATAAAGGCTGGAGAGCGCAACGAAACGACCATTCTCAGCGCTATGGACCTCTATCCTTCGCTCTGCAAAATGGCAGGCATCTCTACTGAAAAGGGTTATAAGAGCAGGGGAGAAGATATGTCGCGCCAACTTTTGGGAAAGAACAAAAAGAGTCGCAGCACAGACTTGATGTGGGATTTCGGTCGAAACAAGAGTTTCAACTTCCCTGGCAGGAAGGAGAACCGTAGCCCTCATCTGGCCATTCGTCGCGGCAAATGGAAACTGCTCTGCAACGACAATTGCACGGATATAGAGCTTTACGACCTTGAGGCTGACCATAACGAAACAAAGAACTTGGCTGACCAGAACCCACGCCTTGCACGCAAATTGGCAGAAAAGGTGTGTGCCTGGTACGAAGAAAACAGACTGAAAGAATGGTAATGCAGGGAAAAAAGGCTTTGGCTTTGCTGACGGCTGCAACCGCAGCAAACGCCTTTGGAGCCACGCGTCCTAATGTAGTGATTATCGTAGCTGACGACTTGGGGTGGGGCGATGTGAGCTATCACGGCAGCGTCATCCCAACGCCAAACATCGACCGTCTTATTGGCGAAGGCATTGAACTGAATCGCTTCTATACGGCTCCCGTCAGTTCTCCCACACGATGTGGACTCATGACGGGTCGCTATCCCAGTCGCTTCGGCATTCGCGAGACAGTCATTCCGCCTTGGCGAGACTATGGACTTCCTGTCGAGGAAGAGACGATGGCTGACTTATTGGGACGAAATGGCTACACAAATCGTGCAGCGATAGGCAAATGGCATATGGGGCACAGTCGTCTGCGCTACTACCCGCTCAATCGTGGTTTTACGCATTTCCATGGAGCCTTGAACGGTGCCTTTGATTACTTCGACCATACGCGAGAGAAAGAGCTTGACTGGCACAACGATTGGGAGTCGTGCCACGAGGAAGGCTACTCCACAGACCTTATTGCTGCCGAAGCTTCGCGATGCATCAAGGAATATGCCAAGGGCGAGCCGTATCTTGTCTATGCCTGCTTCAATGCTCCTCATGCCCCTTATCAGGCACCAGAAGAGGAAATCCGTAAGTTCATCTCCAAAGAGGAGTTCGATGCCCTTCCCCCAAAAGACCAGAAGGGATGGACTTATCGGGCTATGGTCTCTCGAATGGATACAGGCGTTGGGACCATCCTCGATGCCATTCGTCAGAGTGGCGAGTGGGACAATACAATCATCCTTTTTATGAGCGACAATGGGGGAGTACCGGGTATGGAACCTTATTGTGTGAACCGTCCCTTGCGTGGCTCAAAGTTCGACGAATGGGAAGGTGGAGTCCGTACGGTTGCAGGCATCTATTGGAAGAAAGGTTTCCAGCAAGGTGGCAGGAAACTGGAGCAAGTCACGGGCTTCGTCGATATCCTTCCCACCCTGGCCGACATCATCGGAGCGAAAGGGAAACCGAAGAATCCGTATGACGGCATCAGCATTTATGGTGTGCTCCGGGGCAAGAAGCAGATAGACCGTGATATGTATCTGGGATGCGGTGCAGGCGTTTGCCAACAATACAAACTCATCCTCGCAGGTCAGCATCTTGGCTTGAAGAAGGACTTCATTACGGACATCCTGCAGAACCCTTACGAAACACGCGAAGGTCGCATCTATGAAGATCCAAATCGTGTTAAGGAGCTTCGTAAAACGGTAGTGCAGGGCGATGCCATTGTGCCCTATCAGGAAGAAATACCTTATGGAAAAGGGCAGAAGGGATTTGTCGCACCAAAGGAATGGAAAATAACGGAATTTTAAAACAACAACACATTATGAAGCACATCATCATCAAAGGCAGTCTTTCTGCTGTAGCGCTGCTGACGGCTTTTCCATGCTGGTCGGCAAAGAAGACAGACAAACGTCCGAACATCCTGCTCATCATGGCTGACGACATGGGCTATTCCGACATCGGATGCTACGGAGGCGAGATTCCTACACCCAATATCGACGCTTTAGCCGCTCGAGGGCTTCGCTTCACGCAGTTCTACAATTGCGGACGTTCCTGCCCCACCAGAGCCAGTCTGCTGACCGGCCTCTATTCCCATCAAGCCGGCATCGGAGCAATGTCGGAAGACCCTGAGCTTAAAGACGGAGATGACCCAGAGCATCAGGGTGAGCACGGATATATGGGGTTCCTGAACCGCAATTGCCTGACGATGGCTGAGGTGCTTCGCGATGCTGGATACCACACCTATATGACGGGCAAATGGCATGTCGGACTGCATGGAAAAGAGAAATGGCCGCTGCAGCGAGGCTTCGAGCATTTCTATGGCATTCTGGCTGGTGCAACGAGCTATCTGCAACCCCGCGGTGGACGAGGCTTGACGCTCGACAACATGCATCTTCCTGCTCCACGCCCGCCTTATTACACTACGGATGCCTTCACCGACCACGCCATCACTTTCCTCGAAGAGCAGCAGGACGACAAGCCCTTCTTCCTCTACCTTGCCTACAACGCCCCGCACTGGCCTCTGCAAGCCAAAGATGCCGACATCGAGAAGATGGCTGGGCGCTATGCTGATGGATGGCAAAAGACGCGCGAGCAGCGCAGGCAGAGAATGGTGGAGCTGGGACTCATAAAGGACGAATGGGGACTGGCCGAATGGGAATCCAGGACTTGGGACCAACTCTCCGTAGAGGAACAGGACAACTCAGCCCTTCGCATGTCGGTCTATGCCGCACAGGTTCATTGCATGGACTACAACATTGGCCGAGTCATCGCCTACCTCCAGGAAAAGGGGCAGCTCGACAATACCCTCATCATCTTCCTTTCCGACAACGGAGCATGCGCTGAGCCCTATAGCGAGACAGGCTTCGGAACCATAGCCGACATCAACAACCAGCAGCATTGGGTGCAGCCGTCCTATGGCAAGCCCTGGGCAATGGTGAGCAACACGCCCTACCGTAAGTACAAACGCCGTGCCTACGAAGGCGGCATAGCAGCGCCGCTCATCGTCTCCTGGCCAGAGCAAACCCGACAGTACGCCTCGCAGCTCAGAGACAACATCTGCCACGTCACAGACCTTATGGCCACCTTCATCGATGTGGCTGGAGCCACCTATCCAAAGACCTATCACGGAGGCAACGACATCATTCCGCTTGCAGGAACAAGCCTGATGCCAGCCGTCAGTCATCCCGACAAGAAGCTCCACGAATACATCTTCGGCGAACATGCTGATAACTGCTACGTCAGGTGGAACGACTGGAAAGCCGTTCGCGACGAGGTAACCGACAAATGGGAACTCTATTTCATACCGAACGACCGAACCGAGCGCCACGACCTTGCAGCCGAGAAGCCCGAACAATTGAAGCAGCTCGTCGGAAAATGGGAAGAATGGGCCAACACCCATCACGTCTTCCCAAAAGGCCGTGGAGGTCGCGATACGAGGCTGAAAGAGTAGCGGCTTAACCCATCTAGAATGGTAAAAAAGAATAATTCAATTATACGAATTAGCGTTCTCTATAATATCTCACGTAACTCTCTAGTACTTCTCATACAGACCTCAATTCTATCCATATAGTTGCTCATGTGGAGCTCCTATTTTCCTCCTATCGTTGTCCGCTATATGTCCGGTACTTGTCCGGTACTTGTCCGCTTTTATACCGAACATCTACCGGACATCTACCGGACATGTATAGGAGATACTACTTAGTTGTTTGCTTGTTCCAATGGAGGTCTTTTCTTGATGTTATAGAGCTCTTTACTTGATATTATAGAACTCTTTACTTGATATTATAGAGATATGTATAAGATATGCTAGTGTTTTTCCCTTGTATGTTGTATATCGTTCGGTTTACGAAGGTACGGATTCTATTTAAATCAAGATTCCTCAAGCAGCGGAATTTGCCTTATGGAGATAGATTATGTTGGGAGGTAATACGCCCAAGAATCACCAGGGACAGGAGCTTTGATTCACGACAAGGCGTAGGCACATTTCAGCCAGCTCCTAATTGTCAAAAAGAAAAACTCTAGTTCTCTAAGAATTCACGTGCTTTTTGGAGGGCGACGTCGATGTGCGGACAAATGTGGTCGCTCTCCATGAGGTCGTAGAAGCGTGCTTTCTGCAGCTGGCTATGCACTTTCGGATTAACGCCTGAGAGAATGACGTGGATGCCTTCTTCGTGGTTCATCTCGATGAGCGTCTGCAGGTTATGGATGCCTGTCGAGTCGATGAAGGGTACCTTCCTCATGCGGATGATGCGAACCTTTGGCTTCTCGTGCCCGATGTTTGCCATCAGGTCGTCGAACTTGTTGGCAATGCCAAAGAAGTAAGGACCGTTAATCTCATAAACTGCGCAGCCTTTGGGGATGATGAGGTGCTCCTCGTTCACGGCCATATCCGAGGCGTCGCCAAGGTCTATTTCGTCCTTGATGACAGAGATCTCGGTGGTCTCCATGATGCGCTTCATGAAGAGGGCGCAGGCCAGGATGAGGCCGACCTCAATCGCGATGGTGAGGTCGAAGACAACCGTCAGGAAGAAGGTCACGCAAAGCACGATGACGTCGCTCTTCGGGTTCTTCAGCAAGCCTCGAATCGTGCGCCAGCCGCTCATATTGTAAGCCACGATGACGAGTACTGCAGCCAGCGAAGCCATCGGAATATACTCAGCATAAGGCATCAAGAGAAGCAGGATGGCAAGCAGCACGACGGCATGGATGATGCCTGCAACAGGTGTCTTGCCTCCGTTGTTGATGTTTGTCATGGTGCGCGCGATGGCTCCCGTTGCAGGAATGCCTCCGAAAAGCGGTGTCATCATGTTCGCCACACCTTGTGCAATGAGTTCCATGTTCGAGTCGTGCTTGTCGCTGATAACACCATCTGCCACCGTTGCTGAGAGCAGGCTCTCGATGGCTCCAAGGATGGCAATAGTGAAGGCAACAGGCATGAGTTGCTGGAAGAGTTCGAAAGTGATGCTTGGCACGACCATTTTAGGCAGTTGCGCCTGGATGTGGAAGCGGTCGCCGATGGTGTCGATGCCCTCGATGCCGTACTGCTTCATGATGAGAACGGCAACAGTTCCAATCAAGATGCCCCAAAGCGAACCAGGTATCTTGCCCAAGCCAGGCACCTTCTTCAATGCCTTGGGCGAGAAGATGATGACCAGCAAAGAACCGATGGCGACAATGAAGTTCCAGAGATTGAACGTCCCGATGTTCTCGGCATAGCATATCCATTTGCCCACGAAGTCGCCAGGCGTCTTGAGGGGGATGCGGATGGCCTCGCCAGTCGTGCTAATCGCGGTTTGCGTCAAGCCCAGTATGTCGCTGATTTGCGTCGTAAAGATGGTCAAAGCGATACCTGCCGTGAAGCCTATGATGATAGGATAGGGGATGAACTTGATGACGACGCCCAGCCTGAAAGCACCAAGCGCGATGAGAATGATGCCTGCCAGAATAGTGGCAATCAGCAAGCCTTGCAGACCGTATTCAGGGTTGTTGACAATGCCGTAGATGATGACGATAAAGGCTCCTGTAGGGCCTCCAATTTGCACTTTTGTGCCGCCGAGCAAGGAGATGAGGAAACCAGCCACAATGGCCGTTATAATGCCCTTTTCAGGGGTTACACCGCTGGCTATGCCGAAAGCGATGGCAAGTGGCAAAGCAACGATGCCCACGATGATGCCAGCCATCAAGTCTTTCATGAAGGTTTCGCGGCTATAACCCTTCATGCAGCCGATAATTCTTGGTGTCAATCCTTTCATGTCTGTTCAAATTACGCTGCAAAAGTACAACAAATTGAACATTGAACATTGAACATTGAACTTTTTTTTATAACTTTGTCGGCAAATTATTAACTTAAATCAAATAAACTATGTTCGAAATGTTATCTACTCCCATTATCGTGGGCTTGTTTGCAATCTGGTTCTGCTTCCTTCTCTTGTCTTACAAGGGGCAGCCAAAAGGACTTTGGACGTTGGCTCTGGCCAATACTGGCGAGCGCTTTGGTTACTACACCATGCTGGCCGTATTCGTCCTTTTCCTTCATGACAACTTTGGCTTCGACTCAGGTTGGGCCAGCGAGACGTTCTCCAACTTCCTGTTCGTTGTGTATCTGCTGCCTTTGTTTGGTGGCATGCTTGCCGACAAGTACGGCTACAGCAAGATGGTCGTGTTGGGCATTATGATCATGTTCATCGGTTACCTCATCCTGTCTGTGCCTTTGGGCAAGGCAACACCAGCCATCATCGCAATGGGTGCAGGCCTTTTGCTCGTGTCTCTTGGAACAGGCCTCTTCAAGGGCAACCTGCAAGTCATGGTGGGCGACCTCTATAACGATCCTGAGTTTGCCGACAAGCGCGACTCGGGCTTCTCGCTCTTCTACATGGCCATCAACATTGGCGCTCTGTTTGCTCCGACGGCAGCCATTGCCATCATGAACTGGGCACAGTCGTCGCTCGGTTACAGCAAGGCTGACTCCTATCACTTTGCCTTTGCTGTTGCTTGTGTCAGCGTGATTGCCTCTATCCTTATCTATTATCTGGGCAAGCGCACGTTCGCTCATGTGATTGGTACAACAAAGAAGGTTGCTGTCAAGGAAGAGACACAGAAAGCAGAAGTTCCTGCCGAGAACGACACGAAGGAGCGCATCGTTTGCCTCTGTCTCGTCTTTGCTGTCGTCATCTTCTTCTGGATGGCATTCCATCAGAACGGCTTGACTTTGACTTGGTTCGCAGATGAATATACCGCTCAAACCTCTACAGGCATCGAGAGCATGATGTTCGATGTGCGCAACCTCTTGGCTCTCATCTTCATTGTTTATGGCCTGTTTGGCATCTTCCAGTCGAAGGGTTTGCCTCGCATCCTTGCAGCTATCATGATTGTTGCAGGCGCGTTCTTCCTTTATAATATGGTGCCTGCTCCAGGTGTCGAGACAGCAGTTTCTGCTCCTATCTTCCAGCACTTCAACCCTTGCTTTGTAGTTATCCTGACGCCTGTCAGCGTGGCTCTCTTCGGTTGGCTGGCAAGCATAGGCAAGGAACCAAAGGCTCCCGTCAAGATTGGCTTGGGTATGCTTGTTGCAGCCTGCGCTTATCTGTGGCTCACGTTGGATTCCGTTGGACTTCCTGCTGCAGATCCTGTGAACCATATTCATCAGGCAAACGTTGGTCCTTCGCTGTTGGTTAGGACATACCTCATCCTCACCTTTGCCGAGTTGCTGCTGAGCCCGATTGGTATCTCGTTCGTGACGAAGGTTTCTCCTGTGAAGTACAAAGGCATGATGATGGGCGGATGGTTCGTTGCAACGGCTATCGGCAACAAGCTTGTCAGCATTCCTGGACACATGTGGGGCATGGACCTCACCATCGTTTGGGGCACGCTTATGGCAATCTGCCTGCTTGCTGCTATCTTCATCTTCTCGATTATCAAGAAGCTGAATAAGGTGGCGTAAGTCATTAACCATTGACCATTGACCGTTGACCGTTGACCATTAACCATTGACCATTGACTGCTGTCCGTTGTCCGTTGTCAGTTGTCTGTAGTCTGTTAAAACATTGAAGCGCCTTCCTCCTCTTTGGCTATCGTGTGTGCCACTGGTAATACTGGTGGCACTCGTAGCTCTTGTTGTCAGCATCTTCGGTGACGAGACGTTGGCTGGTGCGTCGCAGATGGCATTGCTTGTGGCAACGGCTTTTTGCGTTTGCATCGGCATTGCATCGCGTCTCATCACTTGGGACGACTTTGAGCGAGCCATAAGCGACAAGGTGGGAGGCGTTAGCTCGGCCATCATCATCCTGCTGCTCATCGGAGCACTTGGCGGAGCATGGATGGTGAGTGGCGTCGTGCCTACTATAATATATTATGGTATGGAGATGATGAGCCCAAGATGGTTCCTCGTTTCCGCTTGCCTCATCAGTGCTTTGGTGAGTGTGTTGACTGGTTCGTCGTGGACGACAGTAGCCACTATCGGTATCGCCTTGATGGGTATCGGCCAAGCACTCGGCTTCGAGGAAGCATGGATAGCAGGCGCAGTCATTAGCGGCGCGTACTTTGGCGACAAGATATCGCCCATGAGCGACACGACGGTGCTTGCTTCCAGCACAGTAGGCACGCCTCTCTTCACCCACATCCGCTACATGCTTTACACGACAGTACCGACTTTCCTCATCACCCTCACAATCTTTACCATCGTAGGACTGGGGCAAGGAGAGGTCGTCACATCGCATGTCGCTACGGTTCAGCAAGCTTTGCAGCAGACATTCTTCATCTCTCCATGGCTCATCATCGTACCCGTGCTGACTTTTATCCTCATTATGATGCGCTTGCCGTCGATGGTTGTGCTCTTTCTTGCGACGCTGATGGGCGTTGTGGCTGCAGTATGGAGTCAGTCGAACTTGCTCGACGAGATAGCGGGTATCGACCATGAAGGGCTTGCTCAACGCATTCGTGGCGCCTTCATCATTGTTTATGGCAGCACAGACCTCGATACAGGCGTGCCCGACCTCAATGCCTTGGTCGCCACAAGAGGCATGGCTGGCATGCTCAATACCATTTGGATTATCCTTTGTGCTATGGCTTTCGGAGCAGCCATGACAGCAACAAGAATGCTCGACAGCATTATGCAAGCCCTGCTGCAACTGGTTAAGGGAACCGTTTCCCTTGTTGCCAGCACAGCATTCTCTGGTGTCTTCCTCAATGTGGTTAGTGCCGACCAATACCTCAGCATTATCCTGACGGCCACGATGTTCGGCGATACTTACAAGAAGAACGGTTACGAGTCGCGCCTTTTGAGCCGTACTTGCGAGGACAGCGCCACGGTGACTTCCGTTTTGATTCCTTGGAACACATGCGGTATGACACAAGCCAACGTCTTGGGAGTCAGCACGCTCGTCTATGCACCCTATTGCTTCTTCTGCTACTTAAGCCCCATAATGACTATATTGGCAGCGACTTTGTTGCCAAAGAAAACTCTTACAAGATGATGAAACGCGTTATCTTTTTTGTTGTCTGTTGCCTGTTGTCCATTGTCGCTCAGTCCGCAGAACTGAGCTTCAAAGTGAAGAGCAAGTACCTGAATCTGCCTATCTCTCAAGATGCAGAGCGTCGCAAGTTGACTTTCCAAGCAAAAGGCGTGGATGACCTCAACGTTGTGGCTCGACTCTCGAAAGAGCCTGATTACTGGGTCTTCAAGGACTTAACGGCTTACAGGGGCAAGACGTTGACCATTACCTTTGACGGACCAGAGGAAGCACTCTCGCTGGTCTATCAGGCGGACACTATTCGTGACGCTCAGAAGATGTATCGAGAGAGGAATCGTCCGCAGTTCCACTTTACGACGCGGCGTGGCTGGATTAATGACCCGAACGGTTGCATCTGGCACGACGGGCTGTATCATCTCTATTATCAGCACAATCCTTTCGAGCGCGAATGGGAGAACATGACATGGGGACACGCTACAAGTCCCGACCTCCTGCATTGGACGGAACAAGCCCCAGTGCTTTTCCCTGACACAATCGGCACAATGTTCAGCGGTTCGGCAGTCTTCGACAAGGACAACACATCTGGTTTCGGTACCAAGAAGAACCCTCCGCTCGTCTATGCCTATACTGCCGACCGATGCGACCGCGAAGTGCAATGCATCGCCTACAGCCTAGATGGGGGCATGACGCTCCACAAGTACGAAGGCAATCCCGTTATTGATTCGCACGAAAAGTGGCAGACTCACGACACGAGAGATCCGAGGTTGTTCTGGTACGAGTCTGGGGGCCATTGGGTTCTCGTCCTGAATGAACGTAACGGACATAGCATCTATACTTCTGACAACTTGAAGGACTGGACTTATCAGAGCCATGTGAACGGTTTCTGGGAGTGTCCTGACCTCTTTCCTCTGGCTGTTGACGGCAATCCGAATGATGTGCGATGGGTGATGTATGGGGCAAGCAATACGTATATGATAGGCAGTTTCGATGGAAAAGTCTTCACGCCAGAAAGCGGTAAGCATCGTTTCTCGACGGGCACTATTTATGCCGCTCAGACCTTCAACGACGTGCCTGACGGACGAAGAATACAGATAGGATGGGTCAACATCGACCATCCCGGGATGCCTTTCCGCGGGCAAATGTTACTGCCGACCGAGTTGACTTTGCGCACAACAAAGGACGGAATCCGTCTCATTAGCAAGCCTATTCGCGAGGTTGCCTCTTTGCTGAAGCCGCTTTATTCAAGTGAAAAGGCCTTGAATGGGCAGGAAGTCAACAAGGCGCTGCAACCTTATCAGAGTCAAGACTGTGTGCATCTTCGTGCCACACTCAACCTGACCTATGCCACAAGCGCAGGTCTTCGCTTTGATGGACAAACGCTTGTTGACTACGACCTCAACCACAATACCTTGAACGGCCAGTTCTATTCGCCGCAAGACCCTACAAGTCTTTCTCTGACGATGGACATCTACATCGACCTCACCTCGATAGAAGTCTTCATCGACGACGGCCTTTACAGCTATTCGATGGAGCGGAAGCGGGCAATAAGTACGCCCCGGAATCCCGTAGCCAAAGGCCTTGAATTCTGGGGCGCAGACATTAATGTGACTGATATTCAGCTTGATGCTGTCGAGAGCTGCTGGTAGAGTTGCCTCCTACTGCTTCAGGGAAGTGCTTCTGCGGCCTCTTCCAACTACTTCTCCAACGTTGGATGTGCTGTCCTCCGGCTGCTCGACATCGCTGCGAGTTGCTGGTGCGAAGTAAGGATAATAGTAGCCCCAGTTGTCGCGATCCCAGTAGCCATAGCTGTTTACGTATGGCGTCCAGTTGTAGTAATCAACGAGCTTGCGCATACGGAACGAGGTACCAGACTCGGAGAAAGTGCCCGAGAAGTAGTCGTTCGTCATCCGATAGTTGCTGATTCGCGTGTTGAGTTGGGGGTCATAATCATAAGTAAGATAGATATAACCGTTCTCTACCGACCAACGGAACTTGTAGTATTGGTACTCGTAGGGTCCGTAGTCGTAGTAGTCAACCTGCGTTCCTCGGCCATAGTTCGCATAGGAATAGGCGGGGATGAACGTCAGATAGGTGTCGTAGGAGTCGAAAGTATAGACCCTTCCGTAGTCATCTCTGTAGTCGTAGTACATTCCGAAGTCTCCTCTCCACTCTCCCGAGAGCACCATCGACTTGTTGGTGTCCTCCATATCGATGCAAGAAGAGAACGAAAGAACTGCCATCATGAAGATGAAAGACGCGAAGCCAAAGGCTCTTGCCTTGCTGTCGTAGTGTATCATAAAGCGTTTCATAACTGTATTTTTTAGGTTTGTCTGGTGCAAAGGTACAGGATGTTTGCAACCCTGCAAAGGGAAAACACGAATTGTTGAGGGGGAAATCCCTATTGTTTCGCTCGCTTGTGACCTTGCCTTTCAGGCCGTACTTTCAAACCTGGCACTATACGATTTCAAACGTCACACTAGTAAAATGCAAACGTCACACTAGATGTTAGGCTTCGTCACACGTGATGTTTTGGAACGCAAAACGAGGGGAGCGTTTTGCTCCCCTCGTTCGGCATATTATTCGGCTTCCGACGCGAGGCTTTTTACTTGAAGAGCTTGATCTCGCTAAGCTGCAGCCTGGTGCCGCCAGCCATTTTGAGGAACTCGAAGCGGTAGTAGCGGTAGCTGCCTGAGGCTGCCATCCTGAAGCGATATTCCTGCTCGTTTTCGTCGCGAAGAAGGCGGTTGCCTTTCTGCTCGTCGAGGACTGTCCAACTCTTTTGGTCGTTCGAACCGCTCACTTTCCACGTTACGGGGTTGCGGTCGGGGTAGTCGTGCGTGTCATCACCCGTGACGAATCGGTACTCGTTGATGGGCGTCTGTTCGCCTGCATCGAGGGTGATGGCGTAGGGCATCTGGCGAGGTTCGTCGATGCACCACTTCGTGAACATCCATCCGTCTGCAGCCTTTGCCGCTCCCTCCTTGCCGTCACGACCCGAACCGCTCACGAAACTGGCTTTCACGGGCATTTGAACCTTGTCGTACAGGTAGATTTCGCTGAGCTGGATGCGTGTTCCGCCAGCCATCCTGAAGAATTCGAACCGGTAGTAACGGAACTTGTCCTTTGCTCCTGCGGCTGTGGGCTTGAAGCGATATTCCTGCAGACCTTCGGCTGGGAGGCTGCGGTTGTTCTTCTGGTCGTCGAGGGTCGTCCAGTTTTCCTTGTCGTTGCTTCCGCTTACTTTCCACGTTACGGGATTGCGTTCGGGATAGGCATTTGTGTCGTCGCCCGTTACGAGTCCGTACTCTACGACGCCTGTCTGCTGTCCTGCATCGAGGACGATCGAGTAGGGCATCAGTCTGGGGAAGTCGATGCACCATTTCGTGGAGAGCTGGTCGTCGCAAATCATGGCCGGACCTTCCTGTCCGCCACGACCGGAGCCGCTCACCAAAGTTGTCTTGATGGGAGCCTGAGCGAGAGCTTCACTCAAGGCGAAAAAGGACATTAGGATAAGTGAAAGATGTCTCATATCTGTTAGTTTTATTGATTTCGATGTGCAA
This sequence comes from uncultured Prevotellaceae bacterium, assembly GCA_900320565.1. GTDB lineage: Bacteria > Bacteroidota > Bacteroidia > Bacteroidales > Bacteroidaceae > Physcousia. Next base: position 105,480 of record ONSR01000009.1, on the reverse strand, counting down.
AGATATGAAAAAAAATTCATAGTTCATAGCCATTAGTTCATAATTATTTTGTAACTTTGCATTAAATATAACGAATTATTACCTTCAACTATGAACCATTTGCTTAGGAAAGTCCTCTTCGTAGCCGTGTTTGCACCCCTCTGTAGCCAAGCTGCAGAACCCGTCGATTACGTGAATCCTTACATCGGAAGCATCAGTCATTTGCTGGTTCCCTGCTTTCCGACCATTCAGTTGCCCAACAGTTTGATGCGCATCTATCCGACGCGAAACGAATATATTACAGAGTACCTCGACGGTCTGCCCATCGTCGTCACCAATCATCGCGAGCGAAGTGCCTTCAGGTTGAGTGTCACGCAAGGCGACGACCTGCGTCCCATCATCTCGACAAGTTGGGATCATGAGCGCGTGACACCTTACGACTATCAGGTCTCGATTGCCGACAACACCATCGACGTCCACCTTGCAGTCTGCCATCAAAGTGCCATCTACGAGTTTACCTTTGCCGACCCAAGCAAGCCTGCCACGATTATTCTCTATACTGAAAGCGGCAGAATGCAGATTGAAGGACGTCACGCTTCTGCAAGCCAAAGGTTGAGCAGGAACATGAACATCTTCTTTTCGGGCGAGTTCGATGTCGAACCAGAGAAGGCTGGGGCGATACGCAACGGAAGAATTGCTGATGAGAAGGTTCCTGCAGGGCGCGGCATTTGCACAGCTCTACGCTTTCCTGCCGGTACAAAGAAGGTTCAGTTCCGTTACGGCGTTTCCCTCATCAGCGAGGAACAAGCGGAGAAGAACCTCGTTCGCGAGCAGGGCAAGGACTTCAACATGGCCAAAGTCATCAAGGATGGTCGCAAGGAATGGAACGAGACGCTCAGCAACATTCGCGTCAAAGGCGGTACCGAGGACCAGAAGGCTGTGCTCTATACCTCTTATTATCGTACCTTCGAGCGCCCCGTCTGCTTGAGCGAGGACGGACGTTACTTCTCGGCTTTCGACGGTAAGGTGCACGAGGATGACGGACATCCCTTCTATACCGACGACTGGATCTGGGATACTTATCGCGCAGCACACCCTCTTCGTGCCCTCATTCAACCCTGGAAGGAAGAAGATATCATCGAAAGTTACCTCCGAATGGCAGAGCAAATGGGTACGAAATGGATGCCAACTTTCCCGGAAATGACAGGCGATACGCGAAGGATGAACAGCAATCATGGTGTGGCAATGGTTGCAGATGCGCTCTGGAAGGGTCTTAAAGTGGATGCCAAGCGCGGCTTTGAGTACTGTCGTCGCGGCATAGAAGAGAAGACGCTTGTGCCCTGGAGTGGCGATCCGGCAGGTCGTCTCGACCAGTTCTACAAGGATCATGGCTACTTCCCCGCTCTTGCAGAAGGCGAGACGGAGACCGAACCGAACGTGGGCGGCTTTGAGAAACGGCAGCCTATCGCCGTCACGCTTGGCACAGCTTACGACGAGTGGTGCCTCTCTCGCATAGCAGAGTTCATGGGCAATAAGGAAGATGCTGCCAAATACCTTGCCCTCAGCTACAATTATCGCAATGTTTGGAATGCCGACACGCGTTTCTTCCATCCCAAAGACGAGAGCGGCAACTTCCTGCCTGACTTCGATTATCGCTTCAGCGGAGGCATCGGAGCACGTGCCGCTTATGGCGAAAACAACGGATGGACCTATCGTTGGGACGTACAACACAACCTTCGTGACCTCGCGAAGCTGATGGGCGGACGTGAATCGATGTGTCAAGAACTAGACCGCACCTTTGCGGAACCGCTGGGCAGGAGCAAGTGGCAGTTCTACGGAGAGTTCCCCGATCAGACGGGCAATATGGGGCAGTTCACGATGGCAAACGAGCCGTCGCTCCATATACCTTATATATATAACTATGCTGGCGCTCCCTGGAAGACGCAGAAACGCATTCGCCAATGCCTCGACGCGTGGTTCCGCAACGATGTTATGGGTATGCCTGGCGACGAAGACGGTGGCGGAATGACCTCTTTCGTGGTCTTCTCTTCACTTGGCTTCTATCCTGTCACGCCAGGTTTCCCTGCCTACAACATCGGTTCGCCACTCTTCACGGACGCTCGCGTCAAGCTGGCTGGCGGCAAGGAACTGCATATCATTGCCAAAGGAAGCAGCAAGGAGAACAAATACATCCAGCGTGCAACCCTCAATGGAAAGCCTTGGAACAAGCCCTGGTTCAGCCACGACGACATAAAGAACGGCGCAACCCTCGTGCTTGAAATGGGCAGCAGGCCCAACAAACAATGGGGTAGCGCCGAAGATGCCACACCTCCCTCAGCTCCGACAAAGTGAGGAAGGGGCAATTGGGTTATTGATTCTACTGGTTCTCAAGTCTTTCAACACGATCAGTGAGCTGGCTAATCTGTTGTGCAAGAGTTTCAATTGTAGATGTGTTAGCGTCAACTCGATAGTTTAAGGTAGCGTTAGCTCTTTCCAGATCTGTGTTTCGTTGCTGAAGTTCTGCAATGGCTTCTTCCGCCGTGTTTGACCTCTCTTTCAGCACAGCAATGTCATTTTCTTGAACTTGATTCTGCTCTAGAATGGTATTGATTGCTGCTTGCAGCGTCTCAATCTGTTCTGCCAGGTTACTGTTGTTTACTTGAAGCTCTCTTATCGCATTTTCCAGTGAATAAATCCTATTGACAGAAGCGGCAATTGATGATTGAAGTTCGGCACTTATGGCCTGCAGCATTTCAATGCTCTGCTTGTTACGCTGAACGTCTTGACTTAATGTCGAGATTGATTCTTGCAACATGTTGACCTTAGCATCCATGGCTGCAACGTCGGCTTGAATCGCATTAATCATCGATTGAAGCGCGACAATGTTGTTCTGATTCTGTTGACCACTTGCTTGCAAAGTCTCGATGGTCACCTGAAGAGACTGGATGTCCATCCTGTTTAAGTTGGCCATGTTGTTCACTTCGGCAATGCTTGCAGCATTTCTTGTTGCGTAAGCTCTCAACTCGTCCAGTGCGTTTCGTACTGATTCGGGCACGGGCTCCTGATAATCTGGATCGCCTTCGCCTTCGAAAAAGGCAATGCTGTCTGCAACCCAACTGAACTGATAAACAGCTCCATCACTGCGGTAAACCTTGAATCCCTGTGCATTTGCAACGAATGATGATGCCATAAGCACCAATACAGAAAATAGAATCTTTTTCATAGCTTTATATTTTTATAAGTTTTCTTTTCTCCTTTATGGATGTTTACACCTCGATGAGGCTTCGACAATCGCTGCCCCAGAAGGTTGTATATGGTTTCTTCTTTGTTGGAGAAGGCTGGAGCGAGACCAGTTTCGATGTCCTCTTCTGTGACAGTAAACTGCGGTCCTTCGGTGAAAAGAGAGCCTGTGTAGGCAGCATCGACTGCCTGAACTCCCCAAGAATATGTGCCGACTTTCGTCGGACGGAACGTCCATTCTGTTCGCGTGCCGATGCGCCCGAGGCGATTCACCTTGCGAATGCCATCGTTTGCGCCGCCAATGATGGCAGGTGTGCTGTTCAGTAAGTTGCCGGTCTCGTCTTTGATATAGACTTCGTAGGTAAAGCCTGGATGTGCCGTCTCAGCTGCTTGCCATGCAAGACGCACGCCTCCTTCTTGAACGTTGGCAGTCGGCGCAAGCGGAGCATCAGGTCGTGACGGTGCAGAAAGCAAGTTGTAACAAAGGATGGCATTGTCGCCAAATTGCTCCGTGGTAAGATAGTTCTTGTCCTCAGAATGCCCGATGACCACGAAATCCTTGCGCCCGTCGCCATTATAGTCAGGGAAGATGATGCTGGCACCTGTGGCTCCAGGTATGGCGGTGCTGCGTTTGAGTTGTCCCTTGCCGTCGTTAAGGTAAAGCATTCCTCCATAGATATTCGACTTTGTACCGCCTAAAAGAATGTCGTAGTCACCATCTCCATCCCAATCTATCACGCCAGCCGAGTTGTTTGCCGCAGAAGAAAGTGTGTAGATATCGGTTTGGAAATCACAACTGATTGCTTTGAAGCTGGGCGTTTTGGTCGCCTGATTGATGTAGATGCGCTGTCGAGTCGTCGTCTCTCCCGAGGAAGACTCGCCAAGTCCTGCAAGCATGATGTCGAGCCAGCCGTCGCCATTAAAGTCGGCAACCTGCAAGGCTCCGTTGGATTTGCGTTTGATGTTGGCTCCTCTCTCACCCAAACCCAAGCGGCGGAACTGCCCAAGTTGGTCGGGATTGTTAAGGTAAACGTCCGTGAAGCGCAGTTGTCCTTCCTTTTCATCCACGAGAGCAGAGATGGCGAAGTCTTGCAGTCCGTCGTTGTTGAAGTCGGCCGGCTGAATGATTGCCTCGCGAAAAAGGTAATCTTGCTCAAAGGGTTCGACCATGAAGGTGAGACTTGATGGGTTGGTCGTTTGGTTGTGGAGGATGACATTGCAGTTCGTCTCGCCTTGATGGCCGACGAGAATGATGTCGAGCCGCGCGTCGTTGTCGATGTCAATCACTTCCGCGTTGCAAACCGCCCTGTAGTCAATAGACGCATTAGAGCCGTCGGGATTGAGGATGACGAGTGCTGCTGCTTCAAACGTCCCATTCCCTTTCCCCAGGAAGATGCCTTCGTGATTGTCCTCGTTGTCGCTCCCAGTTTGGTCGAAAGCAATGATGTCCATGTTGCCGTCGTTGTTGATGTCGCATGGAACAAGAGAGGGAGAGTCTGTTACCTTAAAGGGAGGAGTTGTCGTAACCTTTGTCCATTTGTGTGTTGTGGGCGCAAAGGTTGCAAGATACGATATGCGATTGGTGGTTGTTTCGTTTGTGGCGGAGTCCTGAACCTTGGCAAGCCCACCGGTCACAATGTCTTGGCTTCCGTCGTTATTCAGGTCTATGGTGACCGCTCCGCCATTCCTAAAACCCCAAGCCTGCGTGATGAGTTCGGGACTGTAGGGCGCCGTAGTGGAGAGCGTGGGGCGGATGATTGGGTCGTTAAGCATCACGAGGTTGTTTGCTCTGAACGTCATTGTGCCAATATACATCAGTCGGTCGTGGATGGCCTCCGTGCTGTTGTGTGCATGGAAGACGATGCGAAGGGCACCGTCTTTGTCGTAGAAGAGCGAATGATGCCCTGTCCCAACGAGGTCGTCCCAACGTCGGAGGATGGGATTGTTCGTGTATTTTGTCCACGTTCCCGAGGCGATGTTGCTTGTGTAGGCATAGCCTACGGCGTAGTCCAAGCAGCGGTAGTGGTTGCCGGAATACGTGAGGTAGTATCGTTTGCCATGCTTGATGACATTAGGACCCTCGTTGACTCGCTCGTCTTTGAGCTCCCAAGCTTGCGATGCAGCAAAGCATTTGCGCAGAGTACCCGTGACGGGAGTGATGAAGTCGTCGCTCAGTTTTGCCTGCCATATGCAGTTGCCGTCGGTGAAGCGCACGAAGAAGATGTAGGCTGTGCTGTCCTCGTCGATGAAGACATGCGAGTCTATGCACTTCTCATCGTTGATAAGGTTCTCCATTTGATAGGAGCCTACTTGCTTGAAGGGCCCTTTCGGGGAGTCGGCAGTAGCGGCAAAGAGGTGCTCGTTGGCAGAGAAATACATGATGTACTTGCCCTTGATGCGATAGACTTCAGGTGCCCAGAAGTTCTTTTGCTCTGTCGTGTTGGCTTTGTTGAGAGCCTGTCCTTCGTCTTTCCATACGCGAAGGTCGGTGCTGGAGTAGCATCTGATGCCGCTTGCGTCGTGGGTGCCGTAGGCATAATAGGTGTCGCCGTCGAGCAGAATGTATGGGTCTGCCAGTGGAATCTGGCTCTTGCCACCTTCAGCCTTTGCGAGGAAGGGTAGGAGCAAGAACGCTATGCCTGCAAAAAATGTCTTTCCTTTCATATCTCTTTACCTGTTAAAATGACTTCGGACGGATTGCTTGAACCCGCCCGAATCGTTGTTACTTAATTTCCCAACCTGCAGCCTTTGCCATCTTCTTGCAGATTTCGGTGTTGTCGAAGCGTCCGTGGAACTGTTCTGCTCCGACGCCGATTGCGAAGGCCGGCACGTAGCCGTTGCTGTGGCCGCCGCTTTGCCAACCAATCAGGGCGCATTCGGAGATGACGCGCTTCACGGTGCCTGACAGACGACCTGGGTCGTTCTTCTCCATAAACTCTTTGAACGAGCGTTCCAGGCGGCTTGCCTGATCGTCGTTTACCTTCACGTCGCCCCAGAAGCCAAAGTTATCTGTGAGGAACTTCTTGCCTTCTTCCCAAGTGAACTTGTCGCCCAGTTTTGCCTTTTTGGCCTTGAGTTCGCGTTCGAGCTTCACCATGCTCATGCGTTGAGATGCTACTGCTTTGAGGTTCAACTCGTACGGGCCACGGCCGAGCACCAGTCCGCCTGTCTCGTGGTCGGCAGTGATGACGATGAGTGTCTCGTCGGGATGTTGCTGATAGAACTCGTAAGCTACCTTCACGGCATTGTCCATGTCGATGAGTTCCGTGATGAAGACGGGGTCGTTTGCGTGGCAGCCCCAGTCAATTTTGCCGCCTTCAATCATCACGAAGAAGCCGTCCTTCTCGTTTTGCTTCTTCATGAGGAAGTTGATGGCTGCGCGTGTGATGTCCTGCAGGGTAAGGTCGTCCTTCGTGCGGTCAAGTGCGTAGGGGATGCAGCCGTTGTCGATCTTGCTTGCTGCTTCTGTCTGGAAGAGAATCATCTTGTCGGCCTTCTTGGCTTTCTTCTGGTAGTCTTTGTAGCCACGAGCAATCGTGTAGCCGCCAGCCTGAGCCTGTGCATAGAGGTCTGGGCCGCCGTCTGGGTTCTGAGGCTTCACGAAGTCACTTCCTGCGAAGAAGTCAAATCCGGAGCCTGGCAGCTGAGAACCAATCTCGTAGGACATGCTGCGCTTTGCCACATGCGAATAGAAGGCAGCTGGAGTAGCGTGGTCTATGCTCACGCTGGTCGTTACACCGACTGCAGCACCTGCATCCTTTGCCCAATGTGCGATGCTGCTAACAGGCGTCTCCAGGTCCTTCAGGACGCCGAGAGCGCCGTTCTTCGTCTTGTGTCCGCTTGCCAGAGCAGTACCGCCGGCAGCAGAGTCGGTCACGCCATTCGTGGCGCTTTGTGTGTTGATGAGTGCTACGTAGGGGAAGCTGGGGAAGCAAAGTTCCTTGATGCCAATTTGACCTTCGAGCGCACCGAGGTAAGTCTCGGCAGCGTTGACCTGGTTCACGCCCATACCGTCGCCGATGAAATAGAATACATACTTGGCTCTGCCTTCAGCAAGAGCAGCCAGAGCAACCAGCAGGATGCTCAGTGTAGAAAAGACTCGTTTCTTCATGTTTGTTGTTATTTTAAGTTATATAATTATCCAATCCGCCCACAAAGTTACGAAAAAGCCCGCGAAATACAAAAGAAAAACGAGTTTTTCTTTGCATTTGAATGGCATGAGTCGTCTAGACAAACGTGGTTTGTGGTGAAAAATCCTTTACAGTATTTTGTGAGTTAACGTGTCGAATCGGCAGACGCGACGTGGGGCGTTTTTCAACGCGACGTGGGGCGTTTGCAAATTCGACGTGTCGCGTTTGAAATTCCCCTACGTTAAGTTTACCGACTTAACACGTCGAATTTGAGTCCAAACTACATCATGTTTGATTGATTGACGTGTGACAGTGATACTATCTTAACATTGCCTACTAAAAACCGACTTTGTAACTGCTTGATTGTCAGTGCGGATTCAAAATAAGCCCTTTTTAGGCTTCAGGGTATATCTGAGGTCATCTGAACAAAAAAACGGCGTCAGAAACGCCGCTTAGGAGAAAAATGTTTACAATTTCCTGCTTTGTGTTGAGTCGCTTAGCCGAGTTTGCTTTCGCTCGCTGCAGCTAAGCATGTCTTCATTCGACCAAGACTTTTCTGCCATTCCTGATGTAGATGCCCCTCTCCATCTTGCTTACGCGCTGGCCGTTGAGGTTATAGATGACAACATCCTTAGTGGAAGGAGTAGCAGAAATGCTTCTTATCTCGGTTGCGTTGTCGAGGGCCTGCTCTGCTCGCTCGATGGCCTGTTGCAGAGACTCCCTGTCTGCAGCAGTGACGGTGTTGGCTGCGATGAGTGCATGCATGCTCTGCATCTCGGATTGCAAAGCGTCGAAAGCTTCCTTGATGAGTGGATTCTGGTGATATGGCGAAGCCTCTTCGTCAATGATTGCCTTGTGAATTTTGAATTCGCTCATGGCAAAGATGTGGCTGTCTGCTCGCTTGCCGATGGTTTGCATCACTTGGAATCGGATGAAGCGTGTGTTGCCGTCGGTAAAGATGAGTGGCGAGGTGTAGGTTTCATTTATGGAAGACGGCATCCCTTCGGTAAGTCTGGCTACAGGTATGAAGCCCTGTTTGTTCTCGGAAACCGAGACGATGAAGTCAACAGGTATGTCAGGCAATCCGTATTCGGGGTTCTGAGAGGGCGTGAAACTGAAGGCAAATGCATTCAGGCCTGCAGTTATCTGTGCTTGGATATAAGACATCTCGTCTGGCCATACTATGCCGCTGTACCAAGTCTCGTAGTAGGTATCGGTCTTCTTGTCGATGAGTTTGGCAAGGTTATGTTCTGTCTGCTGAGAAATGTTTGCATTCGAGGAGAGATAGGTGGCGTTTCGGATGAGTTGTGAACTGATGTCAGGTTGTGCAACAAATGCCTTTGCATATGTCTGCAAGGCCTGCTGTAACAGTTGCTCAGACACTTCATCATGGAGAGCCAACTCGGCTTCGTGACTCAGTTCGTGCACGGTAATCTCATCGGGTCGCAGGTATTGGTTGGTGCGCAACTGGAAGGTGGCATTGGCCCCCGTTGCTGTCGTGAGCACGACTGGCATTTGTGCAGTGGCTCTTACATTGAGGAGCTTTCCCTTCACGCTGATGGTAAAGCCGTCTCCACTCTTGTTGAGGATGATGGGCATAGGTGTTTCGGAGAGCGAGACAGCACTCCCCTCGCCAATGAGGAACTTCTTCGAGCCGAGGTTGTAGAGATAATACTCGTGATACTTATCAGAGCGCAGTATCATCCAATTGCAATAAGGATCAGTTACGGAACACGGCTGCTTGTATGGCTCGAGAGCGTTGGTGACATTGGATGACACGATGGATGGCACGTCGTCGGTCGTGGCAATGAGGTCGCCGCGACCTGACAGATTATGAATCTGATAAACGGCCAGGGGCGTAAAGTGCTCTGCCTGAGCCACGACGCCGTAGGTGAGTGGCTGCGCCGTCGCACCAAGCTCCTCGATTGCCTGTCGCAAAGCATCTGCATCCGTACAAGTTCCGTCGGCATACACTGTGCATAGAGGCTCTATATCGGCAGGAGCATACCCGCCCCAAGTGTCTGCCTCTGCAATAATCTGCTGAGTAAGGGACAGCAGGTCGCTGAGCCGATATTCGTGCTTGAAGTAAATCTCATTGATGACCAGGTTAGGCCCGTAGCCAGCCGTGAAGCGCAAACGGAAGTATTTGGCCGTGACGGGCTCGGGCAACTCTATTGTGGGAGATTCGCTGTCCTCAATGATGAGACGCGTGGAAACTGCGGTCCACTGAGTTCCGTTCTCGGATACATAGAACGCCAGCTGCTTAGCCCGATAAGTGCTGTCACGATTCTGATAGAGTTCCAACGAACTAACGGTGACGGGCTCTGGCGCTTCGAAAGTGAAGATGTGAGGATAAGCAACAGCACCATTCTTCCATTTGTTGTGATAGTAAGTGCTTCTGTTGCCATCAAGCATCAGCGCAGCACGCCCGTTATCGCCTTCGCCAACGGTTTCTTCGTCGCTGAACTGAATGAGTTGCCACGTTGCAGGGTCGGAGACGGTGCGAGTCAGCTCTATGCGAGACTGCATGGCCTTCGTCTGGTAGTGCTTGACGCCTTCATCCACACGATGCTCCAGACGAGCAATATCGATGGTATCTACCCAAGGCATCTCTCCCATGATAGGAGGCTCGCAGGTGCTTGCACTGTCACGCGTACCCATATAACCTCCGGTTTCCAGATAGAAAGTCTTATCGTAAAGCTCCGTTACGCCGTGACCGAAGTCATAACGTGAATAGCGCTTCCCATTGTTCTGCGTATTCCCAAATCCAGCATGGTTCAGCGGATACCACTGCCCCGTAGCTGCGGAACGCATGGCTCCGTTGCGGAAATAGCAGCGTCGCATCAGGTTGCCGCCATTGTCTCCGAAGTTTTCCAGGAAGCTATATATGCCGCTCGTAAGGCGATTGGCTCCAGCCATACGAAGGGTGCCCATATAGTGCCAGTCGTTTTCATCTGCCGTCTTGAACCATACTGTCTGCAGGGTACTCTCATATTCTGTGATTGTGCCATCGGCATTGGTAACACTGATGATGTCTGGGCGAACGTTATAAAGGAACTGTATCCATTGGTCGAACTCCCAGAAGTCATCACGATTGTAGCGTATGCTTGAGCCAGTGCCTTCGCCTCCGAAGCGAGTTGCGTATGCTTCAGGACCTAAATCGACTGCAGCAGAGCGCATGATGTCGGGCAGGTTCTTGTCCTTGTCCACGTCGCCATTGTCCCATACCGAGAATAAGACAGAGTGTCCGTAGCTGCCATCGCTATGTGTGGGCATCTGTATGCCGGAGTACATTCCGTCGGTGCCTATTGCCATCTGATATGTGGCTGGCTGTTTGTACGCGCTGGGATACATCACCTCGAGGTAAGTCCAGTTGTAGCTTTGCCCGGAAGGCGCCCCAGGTACTTGAGTGCCCCACCATAGGTGTACGCTTGGTGCCATGAATATCTCTGAGTCGGTTATGCTGAGCGACGAGGAGCGCTGGAAGAGAAGCAGGTTGAGGCGGTCCAATGTGCTTGTGCCGTTAGGGCAGGTAAGCTCAAAGCGATACCAGCCGTCATAGGGCATTTCTGTGTCAGGCATTACTTCCATTGTCTGTTCTGCCGTTGTCGTCCTGCTGCTTGTTGCTGTGTTTTCTAAGACGACAGTGCCCGTTGCCGGATGAACGATACGGATGCCAAAGGTGACGTGCTTTCCGCTCTTAGCTTTAAAGACTGCATCGGCACGGACATGTCCTGTCGGGAAATGGATGCCATAAACGAGCACGGTACCTTCAGCATGCTTCCAATCAATCCATGCTTTTGTGTTCTGGCTGCCTATGGCTTCGCCATTAAGCTCGCGGTAATGTCGGGCTGGCCATATCGTATCTGTCTTCTGTTGCCAGTCAGTAGCGTGAGCCGGCATAATGAAAGCTACGGCAAGACATAATAACAATAATCCCTGTTTCATGGTCCTTTTCTATATAATTAATAAGGTATTATTAATAATAATGTGTTAGCTTGGGCGAAATTACTATTTTTTATTCATCTCTCAAAGGAAACATCGGAATAATTTCATCAATACAGGTAAAACAAAGAAGGCAGCCCCCTTTGCAGGAACTGCCTTCTTTTGTATTGAGGACTACGATTCTTATTCGTCGCCCCAGATGTCCCAGCTGCTGTCTTCCTTGGTCAATGCCTGGCTTCCATCAACTGTGGTTGTACTTATGTTCAGGCTCTCTGCAAGCATCTGAGCAGCTTGAGCCTCTTCAATCTGCATAGCAGGAATTAAATATGTCTTTTTCATTGTCTTATTCTTGATTAAAGTCCTTAAGGTCCCTAAAGTCCTTAGAGACCCTAAGGTCCTTGTCTTATTTAACCATTATCTTCTTTCCGTTCACGATGTTGATGCCCTTCTGCATCTTGTTCAGGCGCTGGCCTGCAAGGTTGTAGATGGCCTTCGATTCGTTAAGGTTCTTTGCATTGTTATAGTCGCTGATGTCGTCGATGCCGGTTGCATCATCGTCGAACTTGAAGACGAAGCCCTTAATCTCAGAATTGATTTCCAAGTAAGCCTTGCAAGCTGCGATGTTGCCTGTGTTAGCCAGATAGAAGCCAACTTCCTCACCTGCGGGCTTAGCAAGGACGTACTTGCCAGTAGCTTCGATGGGTTCGAGTGTGCCCTTCAGGACGTTGTCTGTGATGGGAGAAGCCTCGGCAACGATGTTGTAAACGTATGTCTTGGGCGCGCCCTTGAGGACTACGGCCGTCTTAGTAGGAATAGTTCCATCAAGCTTGTTCAGTACCAGCCACTTGTTGCTGCCGTCGAGTTGAGCAGTGTAGGCGACTGCGTCTTTGGATTCGCCTTCGTCGATAGTTGTGCCGACGGTAGCGAGCTCTGCTACCTGTGCTGCTGTCAGGGCTTTATCCCAGAAGCGTGCTTCGGCCAGCTGAACCTCTGTCTCCTCACCGTCGTTGTCGATGAACAGGATGAGCTTCCTTGAGTCGCGCATTGCCCATGCGTTCACGTCCTGAGCGGCGCTCTTACCAACCTGTACGCCGTCCACATAGAGTGTGCAGTAGCTGTTGTCGATGACAGTAACAATACGATACCATGTGTCGGCGTTGATGGTGCCCTTGTAGCCAAGACCAGCAGAGTTCAAACCAACCGTTCCGTCCTTGACAAAGATGCTGCCGTCCTTGCCATTGTTGACGTCATTCTGGAAGAGAGAGATGTAGCCGCTTACGTTTGCGAATTTAACGTCTTGCATGAGTGTGTAAGCAGTCGGGGTTGTTGTAAGGTTCGTGTTCAGCTCCATACCAGCTCCAACGGGAACCGTTGCAACGCCGCCGTCGAATGTAACACCAGTGCCCCAATCAGCAAGCGTTGCTGTGCCGGTGCCTGCATAAGGATCTGTTGCATCTTCGAATGTCCAAGTGCCGAGAGCTTCGGGGAACTTAGGTGCATCTCCACTGATGCTGCCAAGGTCTGAAACCTGCTGTGCATTCAGGGCTACATCCCAGAAGCGCAGCTCGGACCGTCTTCGTCGGCAAAGAAGAGCGCACCCGTCGTCAGAACCCAATGTTTAAGGTAAGAGCCATTGACATTATCGAAATTCTGGTTGTATGTGGTGAGCAAGTTGCCGTCCACATAGAGAGAAGCTTCCGAAGGACTTACGGTGAAGACGATGCGATACCACTTGTTGTTCTCGATGTTGCCATGGTAGCCGATGCCTCCGCCAAGACCAACTTGGTTCTTATTGATGAAGAGGCTGCCGTCCTTACCGTCGGTCAGGCTATTCTGCAGGAGAGGAATGAATGTAGAACCGTCTTCTACGCATACATCATACATAATAGAATATGTGCCCATGCTTGTTGCACCATTGTTGGCAGCCATCAAGAGACTTGAGCCAACGGGAACTTCCACAGCACCGTTGCTTGCATCGGGACCATCCACGGTGGTAATGCCGGCTGTGGCGACGTCAGTTACTGTAACGTTGTCCTTTTCATGGGTTGTTGCCTGCAGGGTAGCAATGCCGGTACCTGCAAGCAGATCGGAAGGATCGTCGAATGTCCAGCAACCGATTGCCTTGGAAGGATCGTCGAATGTCCAGCAACCGATTGCCTTCGGCATGGAAATGCCTCCATACTCAACGGGGAAGGGCAGATAAGTTGTAGCATAGCCTTCAGCACCGATAGTGAGTTCGATGCTAGTAGCATTTTGTACTTCCCATTGAGATGCAGCGGCGGGAGCTCCCCAGCCCACGATGTCGCCTGCGGCACGCTGGTGCAGGACGGACATGCTGTTCTCTGTGTCGGCCTGGAATGCAGCAAAGCCAACGGTGGGAACAACCACGGTGTATGTGCCGGCTTCGTCTTTGGCAGAAACGGTTTCACTCTGTGCGACGGCAGCGGGAGCGAACTTGCCCATCAAGCCGATGGTGTAGGTGGCAGCGCCAGTCTTTGTGAGCTTGACGACTTGCTTGGCTTCGTTTGCGCTGGCATAGTTGCCGTACATCACAGCGTCGCTCGGGTCGATGCCCATGTAGGTGCCGTAGTTCTTGTTCTTGAGCGTGTAGTATCCGGTCTCGGGAAGAACGTAGTTGCTGATGTCGGTCATGTCGATGGCAGTCAACTTCTCCTTCATGTTCTTGTAGGACTCATAGGGGCATTCAGTCTTGTATGCAGGATCCCAGCCGATGGTGGCCTTTACTTCGTCGGTGAAGGCGAAGTATCCTATTGCTTCCATTGCGGGTGCGATTTCGTCAACCACGAAGTTGGCGAAGTTTGTGGGCACGTTGAAGGTCGTGAAGGCAGAGCCTGCGTCGTTGAGTCTGGTGTCTGCCCAGATCTTGAGAGAGCCTGTGGCACCACCGAACTGGTTGGTCTGGAAGCCCTTGTCTGTGGTTAGCATAAAGGAGTTGGCAACAGACGATGTGCTGGCCTTGATGTACCACTTGTTGGCTGTAGCATAATCGACGAAGGTCGGGATGGAGCTGTTGTCGTTGGAAACCCATGCGTAGGCCTTGCTGTCGCCTTCTGCCTTGTTGATAGCCTTGAAGCCGTCGTAGTTGTTGCCGATGAATGCCCACTGATAAGCGTCTTCCACCAGACCCATAGCGTTTGCCGGGATGGGAGCGAGCGAGCCGTCGGTGGCTTTGTTGCCCGATGTCACATAATAGTTACCGCGTACAGCCATGTTGTACCAGTGGGCTGTGGCGTAGTCGGTAGAGATTTCGAACGGACCGTCCCACGTTGCAGTGAACTCGACGGTGGTGTTGAAGTCGCTGACGGTGACGTCGACGTCGTTGTAGGTGTAGAAGGAGCGACGGAAGTCAGCGGGGAGGCTGGTGATGCTGGCTCCGAGATTCGTTGCAACGGGCTCGGATGTGAAGATGGTGGCACCGTCCTCATCCTTCACGACGTAGGTGACGAAGTAGGAGGGATTGGCGATGAGGTCCATCTCGTCGAAGACATCCAGTCCGTTGACCTCGGTGAACGACTGCTTGTTGCCTGCGTCGGCCGACGAATAGCTGTTGATGGCATAGCCACCGCTTGTCTGCGAATTGAAATAGAAGTGAGTGGCTGGAACGTAGAGCATGTGGTCGTAGCCGCTCGTGCTGATGATGCGATAGTCCATGGGGTCGCCCAGTTTGCCTGTGACGAAGGTTCCGTCGCCTTTGAGGAACTTCTTTGCGCCCACACTGTAGATGTAGAGCTTGCCATCTTTGTGGTAGAAGGCGAACTGCTTCTCGGCATCCGTGGCTCCGGGGTATGCCAGGGTGGAGCTCAGGCTGTTGTGGTCGGCCGATGCAGCCCAGTTGCCCACGCGCTCGCAGTTGATGGTGTAAACCTTATGGGAGTCGAAATAGTCGGGTGTGCCCGTGAGGATGGAGATGGCCTCGTTGAGGTCGGCTGCGCTGAGGTCAGCGGCTTCCACGATAGTCACGGTGTTACCGTCGTCGTAGCTTGTCCATGTGTCCCATGTCCACTGTGCGCCGCCGATGTTGATGGTGAGGGGTGTTTCCTCGCCCTTCACTTTCACCTTGCCGCTTTCTGCTGCGAGGGTGACGGGCGTGGTGTAGCCTGTGCGGAAATATTTCTGCGGCTGCACGAACTTCTTCATGGCAGGAGCGTAGAGGTAGTAGTGGCCCTCATGGTTGATGAAAGCGAACTGATAGTTCACGTCGTTCTTGGGAGTGGCACTCGAGCTGGTGTAGTTGCCGTCGTAGTGCATTCGGTTGCCTGTCTGGTCCACCATCCATGCGCCGCGAGGCGTGGTCACGGTGTAAACCTTCGTGTTGGAAAGCTGGGAGTTGCCAGTAATCTGAGCCCCGGCATTTCCTGCTGCCACTGTGCAAAGCACGGCAGCCAAGAGAAGTTTTGCTTTTCTCATAATGATTTGTTTAAAGGTTAATAATAGGTTTGTTATATAAAGATTACTCTAATTTTTTCGTCTTTAACACGGCAAATATATACATTATTTAATATATGTCAAATAAAAAATAAAAAAAAGTTTCACAATAAGGCGCATTTTTCCTATTCATCTCCTTGTTTAGGGATTGTTTGCAGTCTGTTCTTTGCGCAAAAGAGTCGATTCGGGAGATTGCCCTCCTCATTTCATGACTGTACGTCGAGTTTGTCAACACGGCACGTCGAGTTTGTCAACTAAAACAGCACAACTTCTTTGATTGTGTCTGGCGAAATCAGGAAAAGTCAGTTTCTTGTCCGGATATAACTTGTTTCAACATAGTTTCACATGAGAAACAAACTGTTTCACCTGTGAAACAAACTGTTTCCACCGCAGAAACAATTTGTTTCATCTTTTTGTGTTAATGCGAAACAAACCGAAAATCAATTTATTAGCGATGTTTTGCAAGCGAATACGAGCCTTTTTATGTAAAAAGATGTATAGACGTATAGTATTTTGAAACCTCTATACATCCATATTACGCTCTGATATATAATGCTTTACATAGGGTAATGTATAGATGTATAGTGCTTTGCAAAATTCTTATGTATAAAATGTAAAATGGAAATAAATGGGTTTCTGGTGCTTCTGAAACCGAAATGAACCATCCGAGGTTTGTCGGGGGCAAAATGCCTTAATTGTGAACAGAAACTCTTTTTTCTCTTATATTTTATATTATATATTGCAAAAAATCGTATATTTGCTGCGATAAACTAACAACTAACATGAAACATCGCTTCGTTATTTGTCTTTCTATATGCTTTCTCGCATGTCTTCCCTTGAAGGTTCATGCTGATGGTCCCATCGAGGATGGTGTCTATAGCATTTCCTGCACCAAGCTGGCTGGTTTTCTCGGCTTGGGCTCGTACCATTCTGTCAATCCTTACATCTATTACGTCACCGCCGAGCAGGAGTTGTCGGACGACGGCTATTGGGTGATTACGAATACTGAGTCGGGCTACACTATCCGCAATCAGGCTACGAACCACCTGCTTGTTTTTACCTATGGCCGCGATGATGCGTACTACAAGTACATGACGATTGCCAGCGAGTCCCTTGGCGATGGCTCCGAGTACTGGAACATCATCGCGGGCAGCGACGGCGCTTATTCTGTGCAGAGTACTGTGGATAAGGATTATTACTGGAACCTCCGTTCCGGCACAAACATGCTGGGTACCTATAAAGGCAGTGGTGGCAACAGCGACAACGAGCGCTATGTCTTCCATAAGAAAAACGATACTTCCGAACCGGGTGAGCATGATTGGGTTGACCTCGACCTGCCCAGCGGAACATTGTGGGCAACATGCAACGTCGGCGCCAACAGTCCTGAGGAATATGGCGACTACTTTGCCTGGGGCGAGATAACGCCGAAGAAGAGCAATGGCACTTGGGGAGATTACAGTTGGGGAACCTATAAGTGGATGAACGCGGGTCAGGCCGATTGGACGCAAATCAATAAATACACCTTTGTTGACAATCAGACGGAAGCCTGCTGGTACAACAGCAACGGCACATTCATTGGCGACGGCCAAACGGTGTTGTTGCCCGAGGATGATGCTGCAACGGCCAACTGGGGCAGCAAGTGGCAGATGCCAAGTGTGGAACAGATGCGAGAACTCATCGACAGCGAGAACACGACATCAACGTGGACGACAATGAACGGCGTAAACGGACGGCTTGTCACCAGCATTAGGAACAACGCAAGCATCTTCCTGCCCGCGGGGGGCAGACGCAACGGCACCGAGACTCAGTGGGAAGGCTCCTACGGCTTCTATTGGCCGACCATGACCGATAAAACCTACTCCGACCGCGCATGCCAGTTTAGTTTCAGTGCAAGCAGCATATCTATTGTGGGAAGCTTCGACCGTTACGCCGGCGAAAGCATTCGACCCGTGCGCGTTGAGAAGAAGACGGGAATCCAGTACCCTTCCGACGAATATTCGCCCTATGTCTTTCCGAAGGCTCTGCATGTGTATCTGAGCGACGGTCGCATCGAGGCCTATCCGCTGAAGTTCGTCGAAGGTCATTCGGAGCAAGATGGCAAGTTGATCATCGAAACCAATTTAGGCTGGAACTATACCTACAATCTCTCCGAAGTCGATTCGGTAAGCGAGCAGAAGCCTGACTTCGCAACCTTCGAGACATTCAAGATATACAAGAGAGACAACGACCAGGTGTTCGGCACAGTTACGGGCGAGATAGTCGGGGATACAGTCTTCGTGACGCTTGCCGCCATTGGTAAACGCTTGACGCCAACATTCGTTACCTCCGACGAAGGTGCTGTCGTCTATGTGAACGAAAGGCTTCAGGACAGCGAAGGAACAGGCGAGCGTTTGCGCTTCGACAAGGATGTCTATTACCTCGTGAGCCGTCCTGGCTGTAAGATACTCACGGCAGAACCTGACAACAAGTATTTCATGCACCCTTACGGAAGGTGTGTCCGCGTTCATGTCGATTGGCTGACGGATAGGGCAGAAGTGCCTACCATCTACATTAACACAGCCGACGGACAGCCCATCACGAGCAAACTTTATTTCAAGGATGCCACTATCACCATCGACGGGCACGACATCTTCCCATCGATGGACGAGACGCCTGTACAAATCAAAGGCAGAGGCAACAGCAGCTGGGGCTGGCCTAAGAAGCCTTATCGACTGAAGTTTGCCGAGAAGATGAAGCCTCTCGGTATGACGAAAGGCAAGAATTGGGTGCTGCTCTCAAACTACCAGACAGGCTCGCTCATGTCTAATGCCATCGGCATGAAGGCTGCCAACCTCATGGAGGCCAGTGCCGCAAATCATATCGTGCCAGTCGATCTCTACCTGAATGGCGAGTATCGAGGCAGCTATAACTTCACCGAGAAGGTGGGAATGGCAAACAATAGTGTCGATGTCTTCGACGAGTCCGTAGCAGCCCTGCTCGAGCTGGATTCCTATTACGACGAGCCAGACGGACAGAAGTTCCGCTCCACACCTTACGACCTGCCCATCAACATCAAGGAACCCGAGTTTGCCGAGGGTACGACACAGTTGACGTTGGATATGATTCAGACTCACTTCAATAGCTTCATGAGCGCTCTCTATCGCGGGAAGGACATCTCGTCGTATGTTGACATAGAGCAACTCGCACGCTTCATGATGGTGAACGAGCTGACGCTCAACTACGAGTTCTATCATCCCAAGAGCACCTTCTGCTATCGCGAGGACTTCACGGACGAAACCAGCAAGTACATCTTCGGTCCTGTTTGGGACCTCGACTGGTGTTTCGGTTACGAGAGAAACAGAACCTATTTCAGGAACGAATCGACCAGCAACTACTGGATAGACTCTCCCTCGTTTGCAGCCGTTTCATTCATCCGCGACCTTCGCTTCAAGTACGAACCCCTCGACAGTGTCTATCGTCAACTTTGGGAAGAGTTCATGAACAACGACCTGCAGGAACTTCTGGAGTATTGTCAGGACTACTATGACTTTGCCAAGAACTCCTTCGACGCCAACAGTTCGAAGTGGGGCGATTACACCGACTATGCTACACAAGCACAGCAAGCGGCCAGCTGGCTTGAGACGCGTACACAACAGATCTATGCCGACATCGTCTCTGGCCGTCGCCCAGACATACCAGAGCCTATAGAATATGTCGAGTTCGACAATACGAAGCTCTACACCATCACTTGCGAGCGAGGCGGACTTGTGCTGACTGCCGACCACAATGGACTGACGGCTGAGCAGGAACGCTACTATGATTATGAGGACGAGGAAGCTCGGTTCGCCATCATCGGCATCGAGGGCCAGAACTACATCTACAGTCCCGTCACCAAGAAGTTCCTTCATTATGCCAATAATGGTAGTTGGGTGAACATGCTTGGCACACCAATCGACTTCGACACGATGCATCCCTACGGACAATATCCCTACATGATGACCTGCTACACCGATGCCGGTCAGAAGCTCTACTTCAATCATAACTCCTCAAAACTCGTCATCAATGGTTATAGTACTCCCGACCAGGGCAACCGGTTCAAGATTGTGGAAGTTGCCGACTTTGACCCGACCGAGGCTCTGCAGCTGGCTTCTGCTTCGCTCTATGCCGTGACGAATCGCTACCTGTGGAACGGCGAAGTCATCGGCTCCGAGATACGTCAGGTGCCAAAGGGAGCCGAGCCTCCTGCACCGTCTGCAGAGTGGGGGAATTCCTTTGTCAAACTCGTGGAACCCGCCGATATGCCTTATCAAATCGAGGGTGAAACGACGATAGATTACGACGTAGAGTGGTACGGACCGTTCTTCTTCTCCTCCCCCGATACGGATATTCATTGGTACGATATGACCATTCGCAGCGACTACTTCGTCTTCAAGCAGGACTACGAGCCGTATTATCCGACAGTGGAGACCGACGAAGACATCCTCTTCTCGGATAAATACCTATGGGCCTTTGGCGGTAATCCATATCATGTCGTGCTTTATAATCGTACCACAGGCTTCGACGAATCACTCGCTCCTGCAGGCGACTATCCTGCTATGCGAGCAGGCGAATATGCTTGGGATTTGCTTCCCAACCTGGACGGCTTCGTCTTGCGCTTGCCTGGAACCACTAATACTTGCCTCAACCATATTGGCGGCAAAGGCGGACAGCTTGGGTTCTGGACAGACAACAGAAGCCTCACCGATAATGGTTCGACATTCCGCCTCTTTGAGTCTCTCGTCGATGGCATTAAAGACCTTAAGGACTCTAATGCCCTTAAGGACGCTAACGTCATCTACAATCTTGCAGGCCAACGTGTTGACGGGCACTTCAAAGGCATCGTCGTTAAGGGCGGACGAAAAGTGCTGGTCAAGTAACATAACATAACGAGCCATGTTGGCTGGCGCAGCACGCCAGGTTTACAATTCCCCTATAGGGCGTTTCCTACTCCCCTATAGGGGAATTGCTCTTCCTCTATAGGGCGTTTGCCTTTCCCCTATAGGGCGTTTGCCTTTCCCCTATAGGGCGTTTGCAACAGACTTTATACCCTTTGCACATCATGCCATATTCTGCCACTTTGTTGACTAAGGATATTAAAAAATGTTAACAAATGGAAAATATCGTTACGTATTATATAATATATAAAGGTAAAAAAGATAAATTTGTATGGCGAAATATATTGAATTAACGTATAAAAAAACTAACTTATCAACTTAACCTTTAAATTTAAACTAACAATGAGAAAACTTTACTTATTGTTGATGACGTTGATAGTCCAACTCATCACAGCGAATGTTTTCGCACAGACCGACGCTGAGTACGAGGCGGCGTTGGCTGCTATTCAAGACAATGGTAACTACTACATTACAACAGATGTGGAAGGTACCAAGTATTACTTGGATCAGAGCGGTTACCTGACAGACGACAAGTCTACGGCTTCAATCTTTAACTTAAAGAAGAAGTCGGGAGGTTCTTTCAAGACCTATGGCTTCCAAGTTATTAAGGATGGCTCCTACTTCAGCAATCCTGAGAGTGGAAGTTATGCTAATGACAGCATAACCGACACCCATCTGCACACCAGCACACGTGGTGATGCAACGTGGGAGACTCAAGTCTTCTTCCTGAACGATGAAGGCAAATATGCAATCCGTGCCTGCAACTGTTCATATGCAGCCTCGAGTTGGAACCATGTGGGCAGTTCCTTCTGGACAACAATCGGCGATATCGCAACCTACGAATATGATCCCCAATATATATGGGAACTGGAAGAGCCTGCCGATATAGAAAAGATTTTGGCTGTGCTTAATTCAATCTACGAAAAATATAACGAGCAAGTTTGGGACAGCGGCGACGGTGAGACCATGAATATGGGTACTGGCCCAGGCCAACATTCCGACTTTGACGCATGGCAGGAGTTCTATATGCTGATTCAACAGGTCGATGAATATGTAACGCTATATGGCGACCCAGAATATGATCCATCTTCAGATCCCGATGTTATCACATATGAAGAGGCTCAAGAGATGGGCACTCTTGCAGATTCCTTGTATCAGAAGATTCTCGACAGTGAGGTGTCATATACCCTCTTTGATACAGAGGGTAACGGCTACTATCGCATTATCGCCCACAACCGCTATAAGTCAACCATCGACCCAAGTGGATTCGTTGATAAAGCTATTGCTGCTTCATACGATAAGAATCACGTGAACAGAATTGTTTACAGCACACTGGATAGAAGTAAAGCCCACTTCCTGTGGAAACTCACTCAGAGCGAGGATGGCGACAGCATCCTGATGCAGAATGCAGGTATGAATACATACATTAGCATCGCTTCCAGAACGGAAGGCGGCCTCGTGACTACTGCCGACGAAACCCAGGCAGGTTATGTGATATTCGACTATGCTTACGGCGAACCTCAGTACGTAGAACCGGATGGCATCGGCGAAGACAAGGACATCATCTGCATACGATTCGCTCAGGATCCAAGAAATGGTGAGAAGTATTTCCATCAGAATGGTCACGGCTCTGTAAATGACACTTCCTCTCCTTGGGGCAACTATAGTACTGACTCCGGTCAGGAACAGAATATGGCCTTCTGGAGAAGGACATGGGACTACGGGACCGAAAGGTCTGACTTTAACACCAGCGAATGGTTCCTCGAATATGTTCCTGAGGATGAAGCAGAACAACTTATTGCCGACTTCGAGATGATTCTGAACCACGATGTCTTGGTAGCCAAGAACAATGAGCTCCGCGCTCAGGTTCTCGAGACCCTGACACTTGCTAAAGACGTTATCAGAACAAAGCTGATTACCTCTGCCAGCCAAATGTCTTCTCCCTACAGCCATAATGATCAGGCTGGTAATAAAGATGATGGTGGCGACCTCGGTGTCCTCATTGATGGCGATGCATCTACCTATTGGCATAGCGCATGGCAGAATAGTCCCGAAGGCCAGCACTACATCGAGCTCACAGGCATGGAGGACATGGTTGGCGATTGTGAGTTCTATCTCCGAGAGAGAGCCGGTGCTGGCAACGACCGTCCAAAGCAGTTCCTGCTCAAGGGTAGTGACAACCTGGAGAATGCTGACGAAGACTGGGTAGAAATGGCAACTATTGATATTCCTAACTTCGCAGCCGGTGCAGAGAGCACAGTTCCTTTCTTTGTAGAGACTGCTTATCCTTATGTACGTGTCGTTGGCGTCGATTGCGATCCTACTTATCGTACATTCTGGCATGCTGCAGAGCTTCAGATCATCACTGTACGTGACAATCCTAACTCTCAGTTCGCGCAACTAGGCGAAGTTGCCGAGACTCTCGATGAAACCTACAATGCCAACATTGCCACTGCTGACGAAGACATCACTCCTGAAATTTATCAGGCATTGCTCGATGCATACAACACATTCCTCAACAGCGGACTGGTTGACCCGGCTGAACTGCGTGCTGCTTTGGCAACATACGCAAAAGCAACTGCCGGTGTTGTTCAGGGTAGTGAACCTGGCCAATGGATGGACGACGGCATTGCCGACTCTTTCAACAAACTGTATTCAGAAGCCGATGCTTATGACAAAGCTGGCAAATATGATGCTGCCCAAGTACATAAGTATAGCGTAATGCTTAAGGCTATGCAGATGAGCGTCATGGAGAAGGCCAACGGTATTACGACCGATAAGTGGTATCGCATCATGGTTCCGACAGAGGAAATGTATGACGCATACGGATTCAGCAAAGAAGGCGTTGACAAGACAAGCCTTCGCGAAGACCAGGCTACTATCTGTGGCACATTCGTTACTACCGCTAAGGAAGTTACAGAAGAAGAGACAGTTGTAGAAGAAGGTGTAGAAACCACCAAGAACGTTACTCACCTCGAAGCAATCAGTGGTGAAGATTCTCGCGAGTCTGACCGCCTGTTCTTCATGGCAGACGATGAAATTGACGACAAGGACTTCAGCATGTTCCGCTTTGTTGAGAGCGAGCCTATTGCTGTAGATTATACTTCACTCCTCTCTGATGTCAAGGAGAATATGACGATGGCTCTCGACATGAGCCAGACTTACACGAGAGGCGAGAAGCTGATTACCGACGCATCTCAGCTTTCGAGCAACGCAAGTGACAAGAGTGAAGGTCTGCACATCGAAAACCTTGTTGATGGTAATACAAACACATACTGGCACAGTGACTACCATAAGGAAGTCCTTGCTCCTGGCTATATCCAGGTTGCTCTCAATGAGCCCACCTCTGGTCTTATCCAGGTTTATATGGCACGTCGTTCGGGCGCTACTAACGGTCACGTTACTCGTATGTTCGTTCAGGGTAGCACCGATGCAGAGACTTGGAGCAACGTAGGTTACATCGAACTTCCTTTCGTTGATTACAATACTCCTGCTACCAGCCAGCCCATTGACTTGGGTGGCACATATAGTTATCTGCGCTTCACTATGACTAACAGATATGGTTCTGATGGTGGTGGTATCGAATATAATCCATTCGAGGTAATCATCAGCGCAGACCAATATAGCGTAGCAGGTGGTTGGTCATACTTCCACGCTTCCGAGTTCCAGATCTATCCTGTAACTGTCAAGGGTCAGTTGAGCGCAAGTGCTCAGGCTCTCCAGGACGCTTACACCGCTGCCAACAAGGTGCTCCTGAAGGATGCTACTGCAGAGGATATCACTGCTGCTGCACAGGCTTACAGAGCATTCCGCACTGAATTCAACACTGCTGAGGGTATGGATGTCCTGCCTTATGGCGAAGACAAGGCACAGCCCGTCTATGCACTCCAGAACAAGGCTACAGGTCTCTTCGTCTTTGTTGATGGTACTGGTAGTAAGGACAATATTTATCTGAAGACTATACCTTCCCTCGTCACTTGGAAGGCCCTTGGTTATCAGAGAAGCTTGTTTACTGTTTCGAATCTCAAGGGCGAAAGCCAAAATTACCTCCATGCAGGTGAGAGCAATCGCAGATTCTGCACATGGAGCACTACAGAGCCCACCACTAACTCGGGTCTCGTGGCTTGCAAAGCAGACGTTGAGTATGAAGCTCCCGCAGAGTTTACCTTCGTCAAGAATGTCAAGCCCGGTCGCATTGTTGACTGGTGTCACAGTGTAAGCCTCACAGCTGTTGATGCTCCTGATGATGCATCTGCATACACCGTAGTTGGTCAGTACACCGAAGGCGAAGGTGAAGAAATCGAAACCTTCCTGGCTTTGAAGGCTGTAGAAACTATCGAGGCAGGTCAGCCCGCACTCTTCATCTATGGCGATACCACTTCTTATAATGCTGAGGACGAATACGTAGAACCAATCAAGTTCAAGGTTCCTGGCAATGGAGAACTGGCAATTAAGGGAACTACGGAGAATGGCCTTATCGGTACACTCGTTACCCAATCCTTTGGTCCTGGTACGATTTACTTCAATGCAAATTATGCAGCTGATGTTAAGACTGGATACGTTGTCAACGTGACACCTTGCAGTGCAGTTCTGGATATTAGCCTCTGCCCCGTAATTGATCCATACGATGAGTTTGACTTCTGCATCTCATTGGGCAAGGCAGCTGCTGATGCAGCCGATGGTGTGAAGGATGTTACTTCTGCTGTCGATAAGATCAGCCAGAAGGGTAATGTCTATAGCATGGACGGCCGCTTGCTCAAGACCGGTGCTACGCTCAATAGCCTGAAGACATTAGGCAAGGGCATGTACATCCTCAATGGTGTGAAGGTACTGGTGAAGTGAAGACCTAATCTATCAATAAGGGGAGCTCTTCGGGAAAGCCCGGAGGCTCCCTTTTTTACTTTTACATTACACATTATATATATTAATATATACCAGATAACATGAAGAACCTGAGGAGTCTGCTTCTGATAGCAAGCATTGTGCCTTCTCTTGGCACGATGGCACAGATAGAAGAGTACACGCTTCCTGATGGAAAGGTAGTTAAGATAGACCGTAGTGTCTTTCCTAATCTGAGGTATGATGTCGCATCCAAGGCAAAGCCTGCCGATTATGTGGCACGACGTAAAGCTCGTAAAGCTAAGGGACAGTCAAAGTTGCCTCCATACGTTTATAACGGGCAGGACAAGTACTTCCCACCCATCTTCAATCAGAGTGGCGGCAGTTGTGGCTCGGCAGCTGGTGTGGGCTATCAGTTTACACACGAGATAAACAGCTATCGTGATGCCGATGCTTCTTTGCCGGAGAACCAGTACCCTTCGCATTTCACTTGGCTGATGGCATATCAGACGAGTACGACAGAGGGAATGGC
Organism: uncultured Prevotellaceae bacterium; assembly: GCA_900320565.1. Classification (GTDB taxonomy): domain Bacteria; phylum Bacteroidota; class Bacteroidia; order Bacteroidales; family Bacteroidaceae; genus Physcousia. The sequence continues at coordinate 79,456 of ONSR01000009.1, read as the reverse complement.
AAAGGCTATAGGCATCCCCAATGTTCCTACTTATGGTGGCAGGACGTACAGCAGACTCTTCGGTGCACAGACCCACGACGACCCCGACTATGGCTGGATGCAAGGCTACAACAAGTGGTTCAGCGCGATGTGGAACCGCTCGGCTTATGACTTCCAGCTCAGTCCTACCAACACGCCTGAGGGTAGGCAAGAGCTAAAGGAATGGCTCTATAATCATTGTGGTGATGAGACGATGCACGGCGGTGGCGTGTGTGGTATTGGCGTGGCTTCAGGCGGCACATGGGCTGCCATTCCCAATTCTGCGGCAAACAAGGCAGCGGGTGTTGTCGGCATGAAGTATGTCGAGAAGTGGGGCGAGACGTTCGACCATGCTCTTACTGTCTGCGGATACGATGACCGCATCGAGTTCGACCTTGACAAAGACGGCATTGTAGGCGAGGTGGAAGAAGACGAGATAGGTGCTTGGATTATTGCCAATTCGTGGGGCGACGGATGGGAGAATAAGGGCTTCATCTATTGTCCCTATAAGTACAGCTTTGCTGTGAATAACGATGTGTGGACTTGGACGCCTGGCGCTTATGTGATTCGACAGGATTACCGTCCGCTCAGGACTATCAAGCTTTTGATGGACTACACGCATCGCAGCGAGCTTTTGCTCTCGGCAGGCATTGCCCAGAATATTAAGGCCACAAAGCCAGAGAAGACGATTCCCTTCGAACATTTCCGCTATGCAGGCAACACCTTGGGTGCCGATCCTGCTCCTGAGGTTCCAATGCTTGGACGTTGGGTAGATGGCATACATGACGAGCCGATGGAGTTCGGCTACGACCTCACAGACCTCACTTTCTCCGTGGATCGCACCAAGCCTTTGAAGTACTTCTTCATCGTCAAGACTAAGTCGGGAGCCATAGGCTCGGGCCACATCTACAATGCCTCGATTATCAATTATGAGATAGAGAACGAGGGGGTGGAGATTCCCTTCGAGCAGGAGAATGTGGCGATTAGGAATAGCGGACGCGAGACTGTCATCAGTGTTGTTGTGCCTGGCGAACAGCTCTATCCTCCTACGAACCTCGCTTATGAGGATGGCGTGCTGGTGTGGTCTGCTCCTCAGGCATCGAGCCTCACCCTGACGGGTTACCATGTGTATGAAGGCACGAAGCTTGTGGCTGAGCTGGCAGCGAATCAGACCTATTATACGCCCGACACCAATGCCTCGGATGCCTTTACCGTAAAGGCTGTCTATTGGGCAGGGCAGTACGGACAGGAGTCTGCTCCGTCGAATGCCGTTATGATTGAGATACCTGAACAGGATGCCAATCAAATTGTCAACCTGAACGAGGGCAGTATCGTGATTCCCAATGCTATTTCCGAGACCTTGGGACAGGCCACGATAGAGTTCTGGATGCGTAGCGACAAGAATGTCAACTATACGCATCAGGTTGGACCTGGCTGGGGAACATTCCTCTTCCACAATAGCAGCAACGGCACGCTTTCCGTTGGATGGAACAGTAGCGGGTCGGACCGTCTCAATGTCTCGGGCGTCTTTACTAATCTCAAGAAGTGGAACCACATTGCTATTGTCATAAACGGAAGCGTGCTCACGCTCTATGTCAACGCACTTAGGAAAGGAGCCATCACGTCCAGTTCCTACTCGGGCCTCACTGCATTTGGCGACCTCCAGTTCGGGCGCACTTCAGACATCAACCAGTGGTGGATAGGCGGACTCGACGAGATACGCGTATGGAAGACTGCACGAACGGTGGCCGAGATTCGTAACAACATGAATGTTCGTATTGCAGCACCTGCTTTGCAGCCCGACCTGCTGGTCTATGTGCCTATGGATACGATTGTGGTGGATGGCGAGACGAAGTTGCGCGAGTATGTGAGTGGCAAGCATGCCTACTTCCGCTCCATCGGAACACACGAAGTCGTGGAGGACAGCCCATTCTCCAGCACCACGCCGACACCGACGCTCAGCATTGCCGAGGAAGCTGGCACTCACATTGCCGGCATCCCATTCCACCTGACGGCTCAGACCATGCTGAATGTCACGGATTGGACTTGGAGCGTTGCAGACTCCTCGATGCCTGTCATGCACGGCATGAGTCCGTCTTTCTGTTTTGCAGAGGCCGGAACTTATGCGGTAAGCTGTACAGCAACCTTTGTTGATGGCAGTACACTTGCTGCGGAGAAGTCAATTGTTGTTGCCGAGGGCGAAGCTCCCGTGGCTGCCTTCGAGGTGCTGAACGACACACTTCCTGCAGGCGACCGTTTCAGCTTCATCAATCATAGTGAGGGCAGCGGATGCACTTACTTGTGGAGTATGCCTGGTGCTGAAGTTGAGGAGCTGGGAGGCACCAATGCCACGGCACTCTATCCCACGACAGGCGTCTTCCAAGTGACACTGACAGCCACCAATCCTGCGGGCTCGAGCAGCGTGACGAAGGAGGTTGTTGTGCGCGAGTCGGCTCCGGCAGCACGCTTCGCCCTGTCCGAAACGGCTATTATGCTGGGCGATGGCGTACAGCTCACGGACGACAGCCGCTACAGCCCCGTCACATGGCACTGGGAGCTGAACAACGGCTCGCGCATCTTCACTGTCGATGAACAGTCGCCCTACGTCGTACCTGAGGCACCCGGTATCTACGACGTCAGCCTCTACGTGACGAATCCCTTAGGCGAGAACACCCTTACACAGAAGCGTTATCTCATCGTGAGCAATGACGACCCGAAGAGCTGTCTGAACTTCACGGGAGCAGAGACGCTGCAACTTGCTTGCCCGTTTGCCGAAGCGCAGAAGAAACTTACCCTCGACTGGTGGATGCGTCCTGCTCAGTATCAGGGCAGCGTCAGCATCACTTCCTCTCAGGGCAGTCTCTCCACATCCGTCGATAATAAGGGCACCCTCAGCATCACGCTTGGCACCAAGACTGTGTCGTCGGACGAAGGCTACATCATCATGGACGAGTGGCACCACTATGCCGTGACCTATACCAGTGGCACAGTCAAGTTCTATCGCGACGGACACCTCGTGAGCAGTCCTACCGTCAAGCTCGCCACGAGTTTTCCTGCCCTGGAGACTATCACCGTTTGCGAAGGCTTCCGCGGGCAACTCGATGAGGTTCGACTTTGGAATGCCACGCTTACACTAGACCAGATTAAGGCTTACAGCAACCAGCACATCGAAGACATCGCTGCTGCCGAGGCAGACGGACTGTTGCTCTACTACGACTTTAACCAGAGCGGAGGCGACGTCAAGGACCGCACTTCTAATGGTATAGATGGCCAGCGCATTGGCTTCGGACCTGATGGCGACGCCTGGAACTCGGCCCTCGGTGTCTTCACGCTCGACCCGCAAGCCCTCATGCATGGCGATATCTCCGGCCAATACCTCACCAACTACAAGAATCCGTTCCTCACAGCCTCCGGCACCGTCAATCCAAACAACAGTAGCCGATTCCTAAAGTTCCTGATGAGGAACACACGCTCGAAGTGGCTTGATAAGAATGCCATAGTGAGTGGCACCATCACGACAGGCGCTCACATTGACACAAGCCATCACAATGACATCCAGTTCGAGACGCAATGGAGCGGCTTCGCCACACCTCTGCTCGACTACCGCCTCTGGCATCCCGTCACACTCCCAGCAGGCCGCTACACCTTCAGTGTCATCCCGGGTGATGTGGACGACTCGCAGAGCAGCGTCGTCATGGCTTGCTTGGGCGGCACCATGGTGAGCGAAAGCGACTCAACCAAAATCCTTGCCAAAGCGCCAATGGCTAACCCGACCATCAGCTTCGCACTCTCCGAAGAGACGAACGTGAGCGTAGGCGTCATCGTGAACCTCACAGGCCAAGCCAGTTTCGGCATCCATGCCTTCAAGCTCGAAGGCGTCACCATAGAGCCCCTCGCACCAACTGACAATCCCGACGGCATATCGACGCCCAAGAGCACCGATGGCAGCAAGGAGTTCAAGGGCATCTACGACCTCTCCGGCCGCAAAGTCCAGACCCCTAAGCGAGGCATCTATATTCAGGACGGCCGCAAAGTGCTCCGTTAGCTTAGAGATTTATTCGTAACTTTGCATGCACAAATACTTAAAAGTCATGAAGAGACTGCTTTTGTTGATGCTTTTGTGCGTGGGCGCAAAGGCTTACGCTCAGAACCCTGACAGCCTGACTTTCGCTGTGTTGGGGAACTCCATCTCGACGTATTACGACTATCTGCCGTCGGGTTATGCTATATATTACAGCCAGGACCGCGAGAAGAACTACGGCATTCAGGTGGGTGACACTTGGTGGATGCAGCTGAGCCGATTGTCTGGGCTGACGTTCCTGGCAAATGCTTCGTGGAGCGGCAGCCGTGTGGCTTGCGACGTGCTCAACAGTAATGCGCCTTTCTTGAGTAACCATCGCATGAAGGCGCTTGGCAGGGCTGGCAACCCTGACTTCATCTTCATTGCTGGCGGTACGAACGACTGGAATACGTCGAAGGTGCCTTTGGGTGAGTACCGGACGGAGAACTTCAAGGACTCTGTCTCCTTCCGTGGCGCTTACCAGCGTCTTCTGTGGAAGCTCACGACGTGGTATCCTGAGTCGAAGGTGGTCTGCCTGAGCATCTTGCCTCGAGGCGAGAGTGTCACACAGAAGAATAGTCAGGGATGGTCGCAGGCGGATGCAAATGCCAGCATACAGTATATCGCGGAGCAGTTCGGCCAGTACTACATAGACTGCACCACGATTCCCTTCAGCAATAATTGGGGGCTCTATATGCTGCCGGGCAACCTCCATCCTACGGCCGACGGCTTCAAGATAATGGCTCAGAACATCTACAACAAGCTGATTTCGCAGGGCATCATTACGAGAGCCTTGAAGCGCTCGAACGAGGTGACGGAGGCTGAGCGGCTTCTGGACTTGAGCTTCACGGCTGACGGCATCGTCAATCAGGGCTCTTATACTGCCAGAGTGGGCAAGCATGGCAATGCCACCACTTTCTATGATGCCAAGAACGATACGTACTACGGCTGCTCGAAGGCTAAGGCTTCGGACTATTTCTATGCGACTTATGACCTGGATTCGCCTTTGGCCAATGCCTTCAATGGCAATGTGACGTGGGAGATGCTGGTGCGTCTGGATGGGCTGGCAGACGAGAACGGAAACATCAGCAGGACGTGTATCCTGGGCAACGAGGAGGGTGGCGGAGGCTGGGCTTTCTATAACTCGGCCTTGGCAAGCAGCTTCTCCTACTGCAACAAGAGTGGGGTGAAGAGCACCATGAAGAGCATCACGGGCGACTCCATTCTTGTCTCGGGCAAGTTCTACCATCTGGTTGTCACGATGGACAGGACGAGCCACATCATGCGCTACTTCATCAATGGCAAGCTTGTCTGCACCGGCACTCGCGCTGGCACGGACATGATGATGCCTCAGTGCGGCTCGAGCAAGGGGCGTAAGGGCATGTGGATTTGTCTGGGTGGCGATGCTAAGGAAGGTGCCTATAGTGTCGGTGCAGAGAACTCGTCGGCTTGCAGTTTTGTCTTTGCCAGGATATACGACGGTGCGTTGACGCAGAATGCGGCCCAGGGGCTTTATGACGACGATGTGAAGCGTTTTACGGAGCCGGATACGCAGTTCGGGGCGGAGCTCATCATGGACTGTGAGTTCATTCCAGACAGTGCCGCCAATCGTGCTCCGGCCTATCAGGATAAACCTATTATCAAGATGGGCGATGTCTCGATTGCCTACAATGCCGACATCAACTTCTATGAGGCACAGTTCAACGGCGTGAAGTCGCAGTTCTTCAAGTATCAGCTTGGCGACAATCCGTCGATTATGAACCGACTTTCCGAGGCGTACAGCGTAGAACTCTTCTGCAAGAACAGCGCTGCATTACCCGCCGCAAGCACGCGTCCCATCGGATGTGGCAGTGGCTGGGGCTTTGGCATGGATATGAACATCCAGGGCAATATCGGGTTCTGCACAGTTACTCTGGGCAACAAGACGGACGGCACTTATGCCAAGACGCAGTGGACCAGAGTGGGCAGCGGCAGCCTTACTGATACCTATACGCACTATGTTATTGTCTTCGACCGAAAAAATTATACGTCGAAACTCTATGTCAACGGTGAACTGGCTGCCAGCCGCTGGCTGACCTTCAAGGAATGTATGCTGTATGAGTGGACGCCCTCCGAATGGCTTGCCATAGGTGGTGACGCTTCAGGCGTATTCGATAAGGCGACATCGACGGGTGCCTATCCTTTCCAAGGCAATATCGCTATGGTGCGCATCTGGGGCAGGGCACTCACACAAGACCAGGTGCGAAACCTGCATGGCATACTTGGCTCGCAGGAAAGAAGCTACACGCTCGGCTCCAATGGATACGTGGCGGTCTGCCTGCCCTACATCTATCAAGTGCCCGAGGGGTGCACTGCCTTCATCGCCACAGGATTCACCTCTACGTCTGTCCAAATGATGCCCATCGCTGAGGCTGGTGATGTCGTGCCATACGGAACACCTGTCATCATCAAAGGTACAGCGAAGGCTGCTATCACACTGACGGCACTCGACAAGAATGAGGTGGGGGAGGCGTGTCTCGCTTCCTCGTGGCCGGAGAATCTTCTGCTGGGAGTCTATCCTGGCAGGACACTGAATGCAGGCGAAGGCTATAGCCTGAAGACGACGGGAGCCAACCTCTATCGTGTTACATCGACAGTCAATTTGCCACCTTTCAGTTGCTATCTGCCTTCAGCAGAAAAGCGCACGTACTTCAAGATAGAAGAGGTGGAGAACCCCGACGGCATCACACTTCCCAGGTCGTCCTCTGATGCAAACGGCATCAAGGGCACTTACGACTTGAGTGGCCGCAAGGTTGCAGATGGCAATCAAATGGTAAATGGTAAATGGCTAAATAGTAAATTACCCAAGGGTGTTTACATCCAGAACGGGAAAAAGGTTCTGAAGTAGTACTTGCAGGAAAAATAACGACAAAATTCAGCCGCATTCGTTCGCCTAAAGTGCCGAATGAGTTGACTTGGCATAGGGCCTTTTTCAATGCCCTATGTTAAGTTTGCCAATGCCCTACGTTGCGTTGAGGATTCCCCCGTGTTATGTTCGTAGAGAAAATACGCCGATTTTTGTCGCATAACACTTCTTTTTGTCCTTTTTCTCTTGTGGCTTTTGATGAAATGGTGATGTAACCATTTGATTCCTACTAGTTTGCAGAAATCGCGCGAATTTGCGTTTCGGGGGTCTCTGACTATCACATTAGCTCAAAAATGCGCTTAAATCAAATGTCCAAGAGAAATTTCTTTACAAGTTCGACGTTTCTGAGGTTTCGATGTAATGCTTCGAATTATTAAAGATTGTTAAATTTAAGTACCTTGCGATACAAGGTATTCGTATTATACCTATCTTTGCATTGTCAAACATCACATTTCAAGTTAGATGAATACGGACAACACGAAATCGCAGATGCGCAAAGGGATGCTCGAGTATTGCATCATGCTCTTGCTCAGACAGCAACCTTGCTATGCCAACGACATCATTCAAAAACTCCACGAAGCCGATATGATTGTCATGGAGGGCACACTCTATCCGTTGCTCTCACGTTTGAAGCGTGACGGACTTCTGGGCTACGAGTGGCGAGAAAGTACGCAAGGTCCGCCTCGCAAATACTATGTCCTGACCGACGATGGGCACGAGGCACTTGCTCAACTCGATGCCAGTTGGGAAGAAATACTGCGAACGGTCAACATACTGAAGAGTTAGAATTAATCACTTTAAAACAATAAGACAATGAAAAAGAACATTAGCATCAACCTGTTTGGCACATTATATAATATAGATGAAGATGCCTACAACCTCCTGGAGAACTACCTGCAGAGCATGCAACGCTACTTTGGTCGTCAGGAAGGAGGTGCTGAGATTGCCGATGATATTGAACATCGCGTGGCAGAACTTCTCTGGAAGAAGAAGGAAGCTGGCATGACTGCCATCGACATCGATGTCGTGAAAGGCATTATCGACACGATTGGTAAGGCGGAAGATATTGCCAGCGACGGAAACAAGGCAGAGAGCGCTTTTGCAAACTACAATAAACAGGAGGGTTCGAACAGGCAAAGGAGCAGCATCAAAGAAGACTTCAAACACTTCAGCGACGAGGCAGGCAGGTTCGCAGATGATGTTTACGACAAAGGCAAACAGCATATCCGCACGCATCGCTTCTATCGTTGTGCCGACGATAAAGTGCTGGGAGGCGTTTGTTCAGGCTTGGCTGTCTATTTCGATTCAGGCAGTCCCCTCATTTGGCGACTCGGAGCAATTGCCCTAACACTGCTGGGCGTAGGTCTTCCGCTTCCTATTATTTATATCGTCATGTGGCTCATCACGCCAGCTGCCCTTACGCCAGAAGACCGTCTGCGTCAGAGGGGCAGAGAGGTGACGCCCGACAACTTGGCTCAGCAAGTCAAGAATGATTCGGAACCCATCATTGTCAAGGACGAAAACAAGGGCTGTCTCAAGGCAGTGCTGATTGTTATTGGCATCTGCATCTTGGTGCCCATTACCATCTTCTTTGTCGTGTGGGGAAAGATGTTTTGGACTATCTTCACTGGCTTTTAGTTAGTCCTTCTCTCTCTGCAAGGCCTCCCATCCGCTGCGGTCTTGCCATTGGACGTAGAGGGTCTTGAAGTCATCGCCTTTCAATCGCTTCTTGCCTAAAGAGATGCGCGCATAGGGCGAAGACCATTCTTCGAGGTTCCGCTCGTGGGTATAGTCCCATTTGCCATACTTCCGCTTCAACTGCTTGCGCACCTGATTGGTCTTCATCAGCAGACCCACTTCGTTGCCTGCAATCTCGATGAAATAGACCGTGACGAGATGAACGGTGTGCGATTGAGGCGTTGCCAGTACTTCAATCCTTGCACCGACGCCATCGAAGAGACCCGACAGGACAGTGCATTCGTCATCCTCCTCCTCGAACTCGAAGCCTTTGTCCTCAAGGGCATCCACGAACTCGTCTCTGTCTCCGCCGAGTTCTAAGCCAAGGAATATGGAATGCCTCTGAGCCGACATGCACAGCGATATTCCCAAAAGGATGATGAATAACCTACTTCTCACTTATTTAATGATTTTCTTCCCTTTCTGCACAACGATACCCTTCGTCGGCTTATCCTTTCCGACGGGCTGTCCTGCGAGGTTGTAGAGCTTTGCCTCTGCTCCGTCGCCAAAAGGGCGGCGAACAGTCTCCAAGCCATCGGGGTCTTCCTTGTCAATGGTAACGACGTCGCCTTCCTTCACATTGGGAATGGTATAGACTTCGCCATCGTTGGTCGGTGTCACTTTCTCGCCATTCAGACGGATGTAGTAATCCTCAAGTCCTTCATAACGGATACGCAAAGGTTGGCCTGCATTGCTTTTGATGGTAATGCTCGTAGCCTTGCCGTCTTGCCAAGTCTCACTGACAATGAAGTTGCCCTGAGCTTTCAATCCCGTAACACTGCCTTCCTTCCAAGCAGAGGGTAGGGCAGGCAGGATGGTTATGACGTCGTCGTAGGATTGCAGCAACATCTCGCAGATGCCACTGGTGCAGCCGTAGTTGCCGTCAATCTGGAAAGGCGAATGCGCATCGAAGAGGTTGTAGTAGCAGCCACCGTAGTTGCCCATCTCGATGACATAACTGCCCGAATGACGCAAAGCAAGCGAGAGGTTCTTTCGGGCTCGGTCACCATCGAGGCAACGGCTGTAGGTGTTTGTCTGCCATCCCATTGACCATCCCGTCACATCTCCATTGCGTGCAATCTGTCCATTATAAGCCGCTTGGAACAGACGTATGCCGCTTCTCGTCTGGTCAAAGGCACTGACCTGCGAGAACGGATAGAGGCACATCAGGTGGGAAAGGTGGCGATGTCCTGGGTCGGAGAGTGCGTTGTTTTTCCATTCGGAGATGCAGTCCTTGCCGTTATAAGTCTCAACCCAAAGGCCTTTATCGAAGTTGTCGTAGAGGGCTTGAATGGCCTCGATGTCAGAAGCCGTCAGTGGAGACTCGTCACCAAGTTCCGCATGACCTTTCATCACTTCGTCCAAGAGCTCGTAACTTGTTTGTTGTGCGAACGCGGTCACATCCGTGGGACCATGTTCGGGGCTCCATTCGTCCTTGATTTCGTAGAGTCCGTTGCTGTCTTTCGTGGCGATAGACCTGATGAAGAGCGCGCATTGGTACATGACAGGCAAGGCTTTCTTCAGGAACTCCCTGTCCATCGTGTACTTGTAGTAGCGCCAGAGGTGCGTACAATACCAGGCTCCGAGCGTCTTCATGCTGCCGTTGCTCCACGTCGAGGTGCCGCCAAAGATGTTGTTCTCCACAGCTACCGTCCATCCGTTTGCGCCACTCTTTATCTTCTTAGCCAGTTGATACCACGGCGAATTGCTGTCAGGAGCGCCAAGGTCGAGGATGTGATTGAGGAAAGGCAAGTGCATCTCAGAGAGATTCGACGGGTCGGCAGGCCAATAATTCATCTGCACATTGATGTCGGCATGAATGTCGCAATGCCAGAACGATGTGTTGCTTCGGTCGTTCCAAATGCCTTGCAGGTTCGACGGCGCGTGGATTGTTGTGTCGAGGTTCGCACCTATCGTGAAGTAGCGGCCATACTGGAAGTAGAGCGCTTCGAGGAAAAGTCCGTCGCTACTCAGTTTGTTCTGTTCGGAGGCATTGTAGAACTTGATGAGGTCTTCTGTCGTCTTCGTAGAACTTTCGCCAAGTTGCAAGTTGACGCGATTCATCAAAGCACTATGCGCAGCCTTGTGGTCGGCGAGGAGTGACGTGTAGCCTTTCCCGATGGCCTCATTTATGCGAGTACTTACAACATTCGACAACTCGGAGGAAGACTGCCCTGACGTGCAAGAAGCCTTGCTCGCATCGTAGTCCGTAGCAGCAGCCATGATGATGTCCATCCACGTTGCGCCAGTCACATTGATACCCTCTGCCGTAGCATTCAACGTGCCGTCTGTCTTGACTTTGAAGCGTGTGTTGTAGCTGACAATCTGCAGCTTTCCAGAGAACGTTGCGGATGCCGTGCCATCATCTTCTGTCGCATAGGTCACAGCGCCTGCATTAATCTGCTTGTCTGGAGCATAACTCACGTTAAGTGACAGTGGCTCAGTGCCTTCTGCTTCATAGTGTGCCACGAAGACTTTGTTTGTCGCAGAGGCAAAATAGCGACGGTGGAAGCTCGTCTGATGGTCGGCAGATTGGAAGTTTACGCCAGCCACACCGTCGATGATGTCGAGATAGCGATTGTAGTTCTCGATGGTTTTGCCTTCGGAAGCGACAGCCGAGAAGGTGCCGCTCTTGTCCTTGACGAGGATGGAACCGAAGTTCTGGAAGTAGCCTTGACCAACCGAACTGCCGTTTGTCGTGTATCCACTCCACAAAGTCTTCTCGTTGAACTGGATGTCATCACAAAGCACGCCGCCTCGAATGGTAGCGCCAATCTGTCCGTTACCCATGGGAAGCGCATATTCCATCCAAGTGTCGCTGACACCTGTAGCAGTTGCTGGCGTGTCGTACCAAAGGGAGAAGTCGTGGATGTCGCTTGGTCTTGTGCCTTTCTCGCCTACACAAAATTCAGAAGGCAGCACGTCGGCTTCAGCAATGAGGTAGAGGATATTGTTGGCATCGGCTGCTTGCCAAAGTCCGATTTCCTTGCCGACCCCAGTTCCGCCCCATTGATTGAAGTAACGATTGGCCGCCGAAGCTGCACCGTTCCACGATATCTCGTACTTGCCTACATTGTTTGTATTGGTCGTTGCCTCGATGGTAAAGCCGTTGCCGTCGGCGGTCGTTCGGGTCTTGATGCGACTCCCATCGTAATAGACACGACGTCCAGAACCTTTGTTGACGAGTTGAAAGTTCTTTTCGCTTCCTACGAGTTTCCAGAGTTGCGACTGCTCTCCATACTTGCGGCCTTGTGTCGTGATGTTCTTCGAAGCACCCATGTCCTGCATGACAAGGTCGGAGTTTGCAAATGTGATGTAGTAGAAGTTCTCCTGTTCGTCTGTTGAGAAGAAGTCGTCAGGAATGCCTTGAATGGTGAAAATGAAGCGAGAACCTGCGTCCGAACTGCCTGCCGAGTTGTCCCAATACGCGAGGAAGTTGCCGCGTTTGTTCCAGTATTTGCTTGTCGAACCGTGGTCTTTTATCCAGAACCCTTCGCCGTTCTTGCCCATGTCGAACTTCGTGACAGTTGTCGTGCTGCTTTCAGCCACCATCTTAGCGCGGCCATTTGCTTCCGAGCCACTCATGCCAAGGACGTAACTTCCACCTCGAGCCTTGTTGTAGAACGTGTAGCCGTCGGTCTCGTTGCCAATGAAAGTCCAAAGTCCGTTGTCGCTCGTATCTTCTGTTGTATTGCTGAGTAACAGATTGACGCCGTCTCTATAGCCTGTTTTCGTGCTGAGATAGCCGCCGTTAGCCACTTTGATTGTGTACCAACGTGCATTCGTGAGGTCGGCTGCTCCTGCCAAACTGGCGAGCATCAGAATAAGTAATGAAAAAGCGAATCGTTTCATATCAGGTATTAGTTTTAGTCGTTATCTATCCTTCGCGGAGGAAGTCGAGCATTTCAAATATCTCATCCTTGGTGGCTTGCTGGTTGATTCGGATGTCTCCGACGTTGCCAAGCAAGGTGAAGTTGATGCTGTATCCCTCGTTTTTCTTATCGTGTTTCATGAACTCGTAGAGGCGTTCGTACTGCTTACAGTCGAGTAAAGGGTCGCCATAATGCATTTTGATGAATTGCACGGTTTGTCGAAGCCGCTCTTTTGGGAAGTCACATTTCACGACACTCAAGTAGAGCTCGCAGATGAGACCCCATGCAACGGCATAGCCATGCAGGACTGGCCGCCCCTTTTCCAACGCCATACTCTCGAGAGCATGACCTGCTGTGTGCCCCAGGTTCAGGGCTTTTCGGATGCCTTTCTCAGTCGGGTCTTCCTCAACGATACGCTCCTTGATGCTGACACTCTTGCTGACGAGCCTTCCCAACTCAGTGAAATCGAGTTCTTCGAGGTCGAAACGGAGTAACTCTGTAAGGCTCTGTTCGTCGCTGATGAGACCGTGCTTGAGCATCTCGGCATAGCCAGAGAGGATGTTTTTCATGTCGAGCGAACGTAGGAACTCGCTCGAGAGGATGACTGAGGCTGCGCAGTTGAAGACGCCAATCTCGTTCTTCAAGCCTCCAAAGTTAATGCCTGTCTTGCCTCCAACACTCGCATCCACCTGACTCAGCAGGGTTGTTGGGATGTTGATGTAGGCCATTCCGCGTTTGAATGTGCTTGCGGCAAAGCCTCCCAGGTCTGTCACCATGCCTCCGCCAAGGTTTACAAGGAGCGAATGACGCGTGGCACCACCCTTCTGCAGGGCAGTCCAGACGCTTGAAAGGGAGTCGAGCGTCTTGTTCTCGTCCGTGTCTCCAATCGTAATCATCTGTGCCGATTCGAAGCACGGAAAAGCGCTTACGAGTGGCCAACACAGGCGAAGAGTGGTCGAATCCGTAAGTACAAAGAGGCGGTCGTGCTGGCATCTTGCGATGGCTCCCTCGACATCCTGACTCAAGTCCTTGCTTATGATGATTTCTTGCTTAGGCATAGTTCCATTTTCCTGCAAATTCATGACAAAGATACACATTATATATTATAATAAAGTGAAAAGTGAAAAGTGAAAAGTGAAAAATGAGAAAAATAGAAAAAACTTGCCTAAATGTTTGGCTATTCCGCAAAAAAGCCGTACCTTTGCGCTCGCAAATGAAAGAAGAGGGGTTGAAAGTTGCTCCAGACGTAGCCCTAAACTCCATAAATTTCATTGATGGCGGGATAGCTCAGCTGGTTAGAGCGTCGGATTCATAATCCGGAGGTCGTGGGATCGTGACCCACTCCCGCTACAGAAACAAGGGCTTTGCAAATGACTTGCAAGCCCTTGTCCTTTTATGTCCCTAACGTGATTGGTAAATTAGGCGTGCTTAGTTTGTAATTTAGGCGTGTTTAGTTGCTCAACTTAACGTGCTTAGTTTGCAAACTTAACACGTTAACTTTTCACGCTTCACTTGGGGCTGTTCCGGAATCAACGAGCAGGGAGGTATGCTTTGCGGTCGAGTTTGCCGTTGTAGGTGCGTTTGATGGCATCGACAGCCTCGTAGAGTATAGGAACTTTATAGTTCTCGAGGCGACTTTTAAGAAAGTCGGCTATGTCTTTTGGCTTTACTTCTTTGCCTTGTTTGGGCACATAAAGGAGCTTGGGCACTATGCCGAGAAGGATGTGTTGGGCAGGAATGCAAATGCAATCGGCAACAAGGTCGAAGCCACTTACCGCTTCTTCCACCTCGGATGGATTCACTTTGTAGCCCCCCACATTGATGACATCGTCCTGCCTTCCCTGCAAGTGCAGCATGCCGTCGGCATCGAGAGAACCGACGTCGGAAGTATGAATCTCCCCATTTATCAGGACTTGAGCCGTCAGTTCAGGTGCATTAACGTAACCCGACATGAGGGTCTTGCCCGAACAAATCACTCTGCCCTGGTCGTCAATACGAACAGAAGAATGCTTCATGGGCTTTCCTAGGAGGCCAGGCACGCAGCCGTATCGGCTGAACTCGTAGCTACAAACGATGCCCGTCTCAGTTGATGCGTAGGTGTTGAAAAGGCGAGAGTGGGGCAGGACCTTGCAGAGTGCCTCCATGTCGCTTTGTGTAATGGCAGCGGCTCCCGTTTCGATGAAGTCAATCTTGCTGGCTACGGCTGCCAAGTTCTTTGAGGCAACCTGCAGGAGCATCCTGATGCTGGAGGGAACGAGAAAGGTGGCGAACTTCGTGAAAGGCAGTTCGAAGACTGAGAAGAAAGCATTGAGGTTCTTCAGGCTCTCCATAATATATAATGTGCCGCCAGTCATGAGTGTAGGATATATCTTGGAGAGACTGCCAAGATGGTTGAGCGGACCGCAAACGATGAAGAGCAAATCGGAGGTGAATCCTAGCCTGTCGATAAGGTTTTCAGCATTCGCATTCCATGCTTCTGTGGATATCATCACGCCTTTTGCCTTGCCTGTTGTGCCTGTGGTGTAGAGGATGTCGGAGCATTTACCATTTGACCATTTCCCATTTACTTCGTCGAGGATTTGCTGTTGACGCTCTTTGGGGGTTGAACTTTCGAGGGGAACACAGACGCCTCCCAGATGATGTGCGGCACAATAGGTTACGACGAAATCGACATCTTGCTTGGATATGAAGACATGAGGTTTCCCTTCTGAGAGGCCATTCCCTTTCAAAAGGCTCGCTTTCTCTTGAATTCGTTTCCAAAGAGACGAGTAGGAAAGCGTCTCATCGCCTGTAATGACAGCCGCTTTGTCTGGCGTCAGTTTGGCATAATGCTTGACAGATTGCTCGAGAGTCATTGCTTAGCGAGTTTGGATTTCACCATTTCCACGATAGAATCGATGGTCTTGAGGTTCTTGGGGGTTGCGTCTTTTGCCTCCAGCTCGATGCCATATTCCTCGGAAAGGAGCATCAGGATGGTTGTCACGCCTAAGGAATCGAGTTCGCTGAACAGGAAGTCCGACTCGAGATTGACCATCGGAAGTGCTCCCGTCAAGAGTTCAATGATACGTTCTTTCATATTTTATAGGTTTTCAAATCGTTTTGGAAATCGTTTCATCATCCATTTGAAGAGCAAGGGCGGAACGAGGTAAGCCATCAGCACGACAGAGAACATGCCGATGATGGTGACCTCCGCCAACGAATGCAGGGCAGGATGGCGGGCGAAAATGAGTGTGCCGATGCCAATAAACATGATGAGTGCCGACAAGATTATGCTGCGTTTGTAGGAGGCGAGGAGTGGCTTCCCATGCACATATTCCGAGATACAGCCATCGGTCATAAAGATGGTATAGTCGTCGCCCTGTCCGAAGATGAAGGTCGCAAGGATGATGTTGACAATGTTAAACTTGATGCCCAGAATAGCCATGATGCCCAAAATCCATATCCAGCTGATTGCCATCGGAATGAAGGAAATGATGGCCAGCTCGATTCGACGGAAGGAAAGCCACAGGAAGAAGAACACTATCAGCGAACATGCCCAGCCGATGTAGTTGAAATCACCCGACAGAGCATCTGCCACCGACGAGTGAAGCGAGCCGATATCAAAGGCTTCGGGTAGTGACTTCTTGACCCTGTCGAGGTCTTTCTTCCTGACGGAAAGGGTCTCGATTATAGTAGATTTACCCTCCTCTCCTGCCTGCGAGACATTCTCGGCAAGGGCTTTAGATGTCAAGGGACGGAACTCGTCGAAGGACTTTGCCGTTTGTTCCGATTGAATCATCTCTGCGAAATCAGTGAAAGCCTCTGCCGAGAAACCATGCGCGACGGCTTTCTTCGTCAAATCATCCAGCAGATTCGGATGGCCTTCAAGCCACTTGTTCCATCGATTGATGCGTCTAGTCTGCTCCTCCATCGAGGGCAGGAAGCGGCTTACACCATGGTGGCTTGCAATCAAACCAGCCTCTTTCAGGGAATCAATGGCAGCCTGTTTGGATTCCGAGCAAGCTAGAGCGCCATCAAAGTCTGTGGCAGAAGACAGGAGATAAAGCGTGACATCGTCCTGCGAGGCGTTCCCCTCGAAGAACTTTTGGAAGTAATTCATGTCTTCCTTCTGCTGTGCGGTTATGTAGTTGATGTTCGAGACATCGGAATCAAACTTGACGAAAAGGCTGAAATAGCCAAAGACAAAAGTCAGCAAGGCTACCATAACGACCAGCCATCGCTTTCTGTCTATCTGTGCGCAGGCAAGGCGGGAAAGGAAGTCTCCCTTGTCTGTCGTCTGTTGTCTATTGTCCCTAGTCCTAATTAGATGTGGCAACCAAACCAACACGAAGAGTATAGTTCCTATCAAGAGCAAGGATGCAAAGAGTCCGAGGTCGCGCAGGGCAATAGATTTAAGCGGCACAAGGGCAAGGAAAGCGCCGACTGTTGTGATGTTTCCGACAAGTAGAGGTGTCGTTATCTCACGCAAAGCCTGGCGAATATCCGTTTGATGCTGGATGTGACTGGTAAGGTGAAGCGGATAGTTGACAGCAATGCCGATGATGATACTCGAGATGCCAATGACAATCATCGACACGCTATCGTGCACCAAAGCCATGCCTCCAAGGGCGAAGAGCCAGCCCCAAAGAACTGATAAGGCGATGAGCACGATGTCTCGGAACCTGCGGAAAGCGTAAAGCAGCAATGCCAAGATGAGTATCGCAGCCAAGGAGACGGCCAAGATACTGTCGTGCATTATCTGCTTTGCATTGCCCACAGCCACCTGCGGACCGCCGATGACGTGTGCCTTTACCTCAGGGAAGTCCGTTCGCATGCCGTTGATGGCATCATCGAGCAACGCGATAAGTTGGGCGTTTTTCTTCGTCTCACTGCTGCCGAAGGGTGACGAAAGCATCACGATAGCCTTGGACATATCGGGCGTGAAGATGTATCCGTCGTACATCTCGAAGCGCATCTGATGCTGGGATAGCTGCAGTTCTTCCATCAATGGGGCAAAGAGTCCGAGCGGGTCGCGACTGATACTCTCGCTCAGGAAACTGCCTGATGGGAGCATTAGGGCGTTCAGGTTGTCTTCGAGCTTAGCATCCATGTAGTCGGGCAAAGCGAGAAGGCTGTCCATTCGCTTGTAATCCTTTTCCATTAAGAAGAGTGGGGCACTCTGATAAACGAAGTCTATCGTCTCGGAGAGGCTCTCGAGGTCGAATGTCGCCTGCAGGTCTTGGCACCAACCTGCCGTGTCTTTCTCCTCGACTATTCTCGTAAAACAGTCTATCGCTTCAGTTGTTTCCCCTGCATCACCCGTGCTCTCGAAGACGACAAAAAGGCGATTCATGCCCGATATGTCTTGGTAAACAGCCATCCTCTCTCGGTTCGTTTGGCTGAAAGGCAGGAAATCCTGTATGTCTTCCTTATATGAAAGACGCAAGATGGAAGCCAATATGGCCAAAGTTAACGCGATGAGCGATGCCCAACGGGCAATGGCGCGCTCGCGGAAAAAGTCGAATATCTTCAGTATTATCATAGCTCAAGACTTTTTAACCATTTCAGGAACTCATCCTTCCAAGCACGACATTCTGCTGTTCCCTTTGTTTCTGAAGCTCCGAAGCCGTGTCCGCCTGTACGGTATTGAATGTAGCGATGATTGATACCCTGTGCTGTCAGAGCAGAATCGAGCAGTTCTGCATTGCGAGGCTTAACGATGTGGTCGTTTTTACAGTTAACGAGGAAGACTGGCGGACAGTCCTTTGAAACATGTTTTTCCACGGAAAGCGAGTCGCGCATCACTTTGTTATGCTTCTTGTATTCACCCAACATGCCTCGCCTGGAACGCTTATGACTGTCAGAATGCGACATGCTTACCACAGGATAAACAGCTGCAACGAAGTCTGGACGCATGCTGGATTGTTCGGCAGAAAGCATTGCCAAGTGTCCTCCGGCAGAGAAACCCATCACGCCAACCTGCTTAGGATTGATATGATACTCGTTGGCATGCTCGCGAACATAGGCTATGGCCTGCTCAATATCGTTGAGCGCGTCTGGGTATTGATGCCCTCTGAAGAGAAGTCGAGCGTGCGTGATGTATGGCACGACACCTTGCACGCGATACTTCAACACGAAGGCCGAGATGCCTTTCGCTTGCAACCATTCGGCCACTTCAGTGCCTTCTGCCTTCATCCCATGCCAACAATACGAGCCGCCAGGGCAGATGATAACCGCCGCGGAGTATGAGTCGTTATCTGCTAAATATGGTATCAGCGTAACAGCCTTTGCCTTAGTCTCTGTGCCGTCCCATATCCGAACAGAAGTTTGTGCGAAGGTTTGTATGTGGTATGAGATTAATAATAATATTATTATTATGAAGACTCGCATAGGTTCAAATCTTATTAATCACGTAGTTTCTGCCAAGTATAACTTCGCAAGTATTGATTGCGGTGAGCGGTACACCACAGAATCCGTGGAGATTAACGCACTGGCCTGTGAGCAGGAGGTTCGGTATCTTTGTGACGACAGGAACCTGTGAGAGTGCCATGTTCTTGCAGTCTTTTGCGTATCCAAACATTGCTCCCTCCTTCACGCCATAGTAGTCGCGGATGGTCAGAGGCGAGGCAGTGTTGACATTCTCAATGCTGTCGCGGAAGCGAGGGAACATCTCTTCCATTTTGCTGAGCAGTTCATCGGCCTTGGATTGCTTCCATGTAAGATAGTCTTGGCTGCGATGACCAAGCGATGTCCCTGCCCATCTTGCCACTTCCTGCCAGTTCATGGGGGCTGCAATAATCATCTTCCTGGCAAATTCGCCTTGTTCGATTTCTGGTGGCGTCATGTAGAGGAAACCATTTGAACATGGGAGTTTTGCTTCTGCGATGTCCCATATTTCCTCATAACTCTGCATGTAATAGCCGGTATGGTTGAGGAAGGGAAAGGTTTCTGGCTTGAGTTTCAAGTAAATGAGAAAGGCGGAATAGGTGTTTGGAATGTCTTCGAGACGTGCCCTGTAAGCCTTGGGAAGAGCTTTAGGCTCATCGAAGAGCCCAAGCAAAGAGCAAGGATGAATATCCGAAATGTAGTAATCGGCAGAGAAATGCTGGCAACCCCGAGTTGTGACGCCTGTTATGTTTCGCCCTTCGGTATGGATGTGCTGTACTTCTTCGCTGGCAAGAACCTCTCCACCATGAGCCTTAATGAAGTCGCCAAGTGTCTCTGCAAACAGTTGACTACCGCCTGCAAAGCGACAAAGGCCATTGATGTGGAGCACAGAGATAGTGGCATGAATGAAAGCGGGCGTGGTGCCTGCACGACCTCCATAGAGTGGGTTGACGTAAGCCACAATCCTTTGTAGCTTCTTGTCACTGATGTATTTAGCAATGAAAGCATCGGCTGCCATGCTGAACTCCTCGCTATGCGAGAAGATGTCACGCGCCCCGGGACGTAAATGGAAGAGGTCCATCTCCTCGACAAGCCTGTACATCGCATCCACATAGCGAGTGAGGTTGTCCTGTTCGGAAGGGAAATCTTTCGCTAAAGACGCGACGAATTGCTCCTTGCCAGATGCTATCCGATAGTAATGTTTATCTTCTGCAAAGTAAAGAAGGTCAGCACAATCAGCAGGAATGGCCTCGACATGTACCTTGTTCCAAATGCCAAGATACTCGAGGAGGCGTCTTATGTTACCGCCTTCCTGCAGCCCACCTACCACGTGCATGCCGGTGTCGAAGACCTCGCCAAAGCGTGTAAAGCTTTGAAGCCCGCCGCCTATCGCCGTATTTTTCTCGAGGACAGTCACCTTCAAACCTTCCTTTGCAAGGATTGCTCCACAGAAAAGACCTCCGAGCCCGCCGCCTATGATGAGTACCTTAGTCATTGAACAAGTTCACTATTTCACGGTTTGAAAACTTGAATAGCTCGCTGCATGTTACGATAGTGCCTACGAGGACGCCCATCATGCCATGTGAATTGACGTTCTGACCAGCGAGAAACAGGTTGGGAACCTTTGTCCTATAAGGCACTCTACCTGCGGGACCAAGGTGAATGTCCTTGGCAACTCCATACATCGAACCGCCTTCCGTGCCTGTGTAATCAAGGTATGTGAGCGGTGTAGAGGTGTAGTAGGTGTCGATTGCGGCAGTAATTCCAGGCTGATACTTCTCGATGTCTTGTATCAGTTGCTCTGCATGTTGGCGTTTGAAGGCTTCGTAATCTGCCCCACGATGCCCGACATGTGTCCCTTTCCATCTCTCCACTTCATCCATCTTCATGTATGAAAGCACTACGCCACTCTGGGCGAAATCTGCTTTATCCTTGTGGCACATGTGCATGTAAAGGAAGTCATGCTGGTCGCAATCCCAAGGAGAAGAGGTGTGGTAGCCGTAGAGGTTGGTGTTCATGTACGGCATCGTGCCATCCTTGAACTTTATATAAATGGAGAAACAACCAGTCGTGCCCGGAATGTTGCTGAGTCGAGAGCGGAAAGCAGGGCGGATGAGTTTGGTGTCGAGCATTTCCATAAGTCGAGCAGGATGCACGGTGCTGATGATGTAATCAGCAGGGAAGAAGCATTCGTCGGCTGTTTCAACGCCCGTGGCTTGCGTCTCGTCGCAATGGATTCGGCAGGCTTTCTTGTCTGTAAGCACTTGTCCGCCCATTTCTTCTATAGAGTGTGCGAGGGATTGAGCAATGGCGTCGCTGCCGCCGACAACTCGGAAAGCACTCTGATTATAGAAGTCCATGATGAAAGCATGCAGCGAGAATGGTGTCTTGTCGCGTTCTGCAGCATAAAGAGGCAAGTTGCCGACGAGAACATTACGCAGCATTTCGTCGTGGAAGAGCTCTTCCAGAACCTCGTTGATGCTTCGTGTTTGGTAGTTTGTATTTGCGGCAAGGTCGCGCTCTTGGGACGTTAAGGAGTTGAGTGTCGAAGCGGAAGCGATGCGAGCTACTAAGTCAAGATAGCGTCGAAGATTGTCCTTTTCCTTAGGAAAGTAACTGCTCATCTGTTCGAGAAACGCTTCTCTGCCGTTGGGGAAGCGAAATGTCTCGCCAGCAAGCACGATGGTGTCGTAGCCATTGGGGTCGAGAGGACTGAGCTTCACGTCAGTTAAATTAAGGAATTTCATCATTCGATGCATGGTCTGACCCTCGGCAGCACTGCCGATGAAGTGCATTCCTGTTTCGAACTTAACGCCTTGACGTGTGAAACATTGCAGGCATCCACCAATCTGATGACCTTGTTCGAGTATGGTCACATCGTAGCCATTCCTTTGCAGGATAAAGCCACACGTGAGGCCACCAAGTCCCGAACCTATGATGATGACCTTATTAGACATCTTGCTCTATCCTGTTTGCCATTTCGGCATAACGCTTTTTATAGTATTTCCTCATTTGTGAGGCTTGCTCTCTTGGCGTGTCTCCCAACGCCAGCATCTCTGCCGGGCTGAGCCTTTTATCCAGTTCAATCCTGATGGGCCACTTGCGTAGGAACTTCCCTTTCTTGGGCAAAGCTTTGCCTGCTCCGTAGAGTATGAGCGGCAAGACATCCAGTTCGAGCTGCTGAGCCAAGTGGAAAGCACCTTGATGGAAACGTGAAATGGAGCAGTTCTGCGAGCGTGTCCCTTCTGGATACACTGCAATACTGTATCCTCTTTCTACCAGTGATTGAAGTTTAGGCATGAGGGTTTCTGTTCCTTCCGACACAGGATAGAACTCGGCATTGCGTATGATGTAGCCGTAGAAAGGGTTGTTCCACACCCAATCCTTCGTCAGGCAGATGAGCTTGGGCGTGAGCATCAGCATGATCATCAGGTCGAGGTGCGACTGATGGTTGCAGATAATGATGGCTGGCTTGTGGAAGTCTTCCTCATGAGGGTTGCCGACAGAGAATTTGACGCCTGGAATTCCATGCCACAAAGTGACGAGTCTTGCGAAGAAGCAAAGTATCTGATGCAACTTCCGACGTCTCTTCTCTTGGTCTTTAACGAGCAGGGAATAGAGCATCGCAATGGGATTAGCGATGATGACGGCAACGAGGAAGAACAACAAGGAGTAGATGGTCCGCAATATCGTCGTGAGTCCCCGCCAGATGGCAAGTGGCAAACCATATACGACAGCCAGCAGGCAGAGCACGGTATTGAGCACGAAGATGCGCGAGAAGTCTGCGATTGGGCGGAAGTGCGACACGCGTTCTTCCTGCGGAGGATAGTAAACGTTGACTGGTTCGGAGACAATCTCCACGCCGTGCCACGAGGCGAAGACGAGCAGCTCGAGTTCTGCTTCGTAGCGAGAGGTGAGCAGCGAGAGTCCGCGTAGCTTCTTGAGCGGATAGAGTCGGAAGCCTGTCTGGGTGTCTTTAAGGCGTCGCCCCGTCTGAATGGCAAACCAGAAGTTGGCGAAGGCATTGGCGAACTTGCTGCCTTTGCTGCGTTCCATCGCATCAAGTCCCTTCCTCTCTCCTACGATGAGGGCGCCCGGATGCTTCTGGTTGGCCTGCAGCATCGTGGGAATATCCTCGGGAAAGTGCTGGCCGTCGGCATCCAAAGTGATGGCATAGGCGAAGCCCATCTCCAAAGCCTTCTTGAAACCTCGCTTCAGGGCGCTGCCCTTGCCGCCATTCTTGGCACAGGAAACGATGGTGATTCCCTCGATGCCTTGCAGGATGTCGAGTGTCTGGTCGGTACATCCGTCTGCGACAACAATCACATCGAGGCAGTATTCGAGGGCACGACGGACCACATCGGCAATAGTTCCGGCGTTGTTATATGTCGGAATCACCACGCAGATGCCTCTGTCGCGAAGTGTCTTCTTAGTTTCCATTGATGCGAATGTCGTGCAATTCGATGAGGGTCTTGTCGCCGTTTTTCTCGTGAAGTTCCACGCCGGTCACTGTCTCCTGCTTGATGTTGTAGTGCAGGATGAGCTTGCTGTACAGCCTTTTCATGTCCTTCTTCTGTGGAACGAGGGTTGCCACATACTCGGTCGGCATCTCTTTTGCCGTGACGCTGAAGGTCTTGCTGTCAGTCAAGCACTTGCCTGCGACGCTGTTCATGATCATGCGCGCCATGCCTCCGATGAACTTGCTCTTCGTTCCCTGGTCCGTTCCTTTGAGCAGACGCGCCTCGTTTCCCTCGAGCACAAGGGTGCTGGGGCGTGGCGAAGTGTATTCCCACCGCAGTTTGTCGGGCTGCTGACAAAGCATCTTTCCCTTCGAGACCTGCGCCTCCTTGAGCAACTTTGACTGCTTGGTTTGGGTGAAGTTGCACTGAACGGTCTTAATCTTCTCTGCCGAAGCAGTCATCTTCTGTATGATCTTCTGCTCGCTGAGGCCTTGTGCAGCTAGAACGGTAAACAGTAAACAGTAAACAGTAAACAAGATATATCGTTTCATTTCATTACTTTGCTATAAAATAACAACCTGCCATAATCAGCAACACACCCAGCCATCTCGTCAGGCTCACCTCTTCGTGGAACACCAGCATCGCCGCTATCATGCCGAACACATAACTGAGCGACACCATGGGATACGCCATGCTGAAGGGGAAATGCTTGATGATGTAGAACCACAAGACTGTGCCTGCGCCGTAGAGCAAGCCGCAGAGAGCAAACTGCCAGTTAGCCAGAACAGAGCCCCAGAACTGCCAGTTCCAACCGAACGGCAGCATGCGTTCGAGGGCAAGCTTCAGGAAAACTTGTCCCCCAGCCAGCAAAAGACTCTGGAGTATCGCTAAGGGTATTAACTGCATACGTGTCGAATTATTTTTGCAAAGATACAAATAAATATTGTTATTTGTATAATCCGAGACAAAAAAGTGCAGTTTTATGGGAAAGATGAAGTGAAACATCGGCCAGCCCTACTAATAAAAAAAGTAGGAGGACTCAGTCCTCCGATAATTTTCCTATGGGAGGACTCCAGTACTCCCACGGTAAAACTCCAGTACTCCCACGGTAAAACTGCAGTACTCCCACGGTGGTACTGGCCATGAGACACGCCATGTTTGCAAACGCGACGTGGAGGTTTGTTCGGCTAAGCGTTCTTCGCCACTCCGAGCACAATGCTACGAGAGTAGATTTCCTGTGGTACGGGCTTTCCCATGCGACGGCAGAAGTCCTGGAACAACGGGGTTGCCTCGTCGTGACAGCCCACCAGGACGGTCTTTGCCTTGCCCGTCGCTATCAATCTTCGCGCATCGCGAAGGCCCCATTCGAGTGAGTCTTTGCCCTGGCTGTAAGTCATATTGTAGCCGTGACACTTGGTGCGGATGGCAATGGAGGAGCCGATGGTGTTGTGCGTGCTCTGCATGAAGAGGGTAGGGCTCAGGGTCTCTTCGCCATTTTCCAACATGTCGATGAGGAACTTCTCACTCGTCTCGAGCATACCAAACGCAGTTGCCGTGATGATGGCATCAGGTGTCTCGATTCCTGCAGCCTTTAGTGCCTTCAAAGACGATATGGTGGCCGCCTTCATCAGCTTGCCCATCCGTCGCGCTTCGCCAGCAGAAACAAACTCGCGAAGCTCACCAAGTTGCTCAAAATTATCAATCACGGCATCCGCCAAAACGCAGGTCTCCTGTCTTAGACACTCGCCAAAAGTGGGAGTGGGGAGCGGACTTTTACTTATCACTACTGCCGAATCGTTCCCGCCAAACCCAAAGGAATTGCAGAGAACAGCACTCCCCCCAAGGGGGAGCGGGGAGGGGGCTGGAGTTACGCAACTCTCGTCCTGCTCTTTCCAGCCATAGTTTGCGGGCAAGAAACCCTCGTTAAGAGCCAGGATACAAATCACCGTCTCGATTGAGCCGGAAGCAGAAGTCGTGTGACCCGTAAAGCCTTTCGTGCTCGAGATGGGTGGAATGTTCTCTCCGAAGACACGCCGAATGGCCGCACTCTCGCTGGCATCATTGTTTGGAGTGCCTGTGCCGTGAGCATTGATGTAATGGATATCCTGCGGCTTCAACCCAGCCATTTGCAAGGCGTCGCACATCGCCAGATACGCTCCCTCGCCGTTCTCCGACGAAGCCGTCTGGTGAAAAGCGTCGCAGCGATTGCCGTAACCGCGGATAAAGACCCTCTTTTCCTTTAGGAGAGGGGTAGAGGGAGAGGCTTGTAGCACAAGGAAAGCGGCTCCTTCGCCCAGGTTCAAGCCGGCTCTTGTCTTGTCGAAGGGGCGACATTGCTCTTTGTCGAGAATCATCAAGGCGTTGAATCCGTTCAGGTGGAACTTGCTGAGCGACTCGGTTCCACCAGCGATGACGATGTCAGCCTCACCCGTTCTGAGCATTTCCGACCCGAGGATGATGGCGTTGACGGCAGACGAACAAGCCGTCGAGACCGTGCAGACTTCAGCATCCTGCAGCCCAGCCAGGTCGGCCATCTCGCGTGTGGAACTGCCGCAATCGTGCTTCTCGAGAAGCGGCAGCAGGTCGTCTTCCTCTCTCATCCGTAGCAGGTAGTGCTCCGTGACGTCCATGCCGCCCACGGTAGTGCCGTTGATGACGGCCACGCGCTTGCCTTTCAGGTCGAGGTTGGCGTGCTCCAAAGCCTGACGAATCGCGATGGCTCCCATCAGGACGGTGCGGCTGATGACTGCTTTCTCGTCCTGCCCGAGCATCCGCAGCATTTCTTCATTGGAGAGTTTCACTTCTCCGACGGGCAACTCCTTGTGGCTCGACTGGAGATAACGCATCGGACCAATGCCCGTTCGCCCTTCCTTGAGGGAGCGAAGAACGCTTTGCGCGTCGTTACCAATCGCGCAAATAATGCCGTAACCTGCTACTTGAATATCCATTTTTATGTCTTGATAAAGGCTCTCCCCTTTGGGGGAGCGGGGAGAGGGGCTCTTACTTCTTCCTGTTTGCCTGTACGTATTCGGCAATTGTCTTGACGCTCTGGAAGATGGCTCGCCCGTCTTTCGGGTTCGCGAGACGTATGCCGTAGTTCTTTTCGAGTAGCACAATAATCTCGAGCACGTCGATAGAATCAAGGCCAATGCCTTCATCGCCGAAGAGAGGAGCATTTTCGTCGAACTCCTCCAACGAGAGTTCCTCCAGGTTGAGGGCTTCCTTGATCTGCAGTTTCAGGTCGTTAATTAACTGTTCCATACTATATATTAATAATGTTATACAATGTAAGTTCGCATTCGTAGCAGGTCTCGCTCTCTGCATCAACCCATCCGCTGATGGCAGTTGGCGTGTCGGTTCCTGTGAGGGAGGCTTCCAGGATCTGCTGCATTAAAGCCTCGTCCTTGTCCGGAAGAATGTAGAAAGAGGTCTCGCCACACAAGTGATGACGAATCGCAACCTCGCCCGTCGTGATGTTCGGCAGGGTGTAAACGAAGACGGAAGGGCTTGGGAAGTAGTTCTCGGCGTCGCGAATCGTGTCGAAGAACTGGCGGTCGGCAACAATTGATGAGGAGTGGTTGAAGAAGATGAGAGCAGGTTTTTTGTCCTCTCCCTTTAAGGGAAAGTTAGAGAGGACCTTTTCGGTTGCCACGAAGGCCAGCCGAGTCAGGAGATCCATCTTGTAAAACTTTGGGTAATCCCCAATCTGTTGCTTATAGATGTCAGTCAAAGTCTGCCCGTCCTCCGAGGAAAGCTTGATGGTATGGGCCTTCACAAGCTTCGTCTTACCTGCAGTCTGTGGTCCGTTGCCCGTTGTCCTCTCATACATTGCCGCGACATTACAGCCGCCGAAGCCTGACATGAGCTTCAAGAAGGCACGCTTGTCGGTCTTCTTTGGCTCGCTGCTGATGTTGACTTTCCCGCTTACGCCAGGTTCTGTGAAACCTTTCGAGGGAAGGATTATTCCGTCGTCCGTGGCTCTCATGGTCAGGATGGTTTCGAGTACG
Source organism: uncultured Prevotellaceae bacterium (assembly GCA_900320565.1). GTDB lineage: Bacteria > Bacteroidota > Bacteroidia > Bacteroidales > Bacteroidaceae > Physcousia. The sequence continues at coordinate 52,031 of ONSR01000009.1, read as the reverse complement.
CCAGCGGCTCCCATCGTGTGTCCGTAGTAACCTTTGAGCGCAGACAATGGGATGTCCGATAGGTCGGCACGCTCTATGGCTTTCGATTCCATTTGATCATTGTAGAGCGTGGCAGTCCCGTGTACGCAAACTGTTGCGAGGCGTGACTTGTCTTGACCCGCCAAAACGGCATTGATGGCATTCGTCAAACCCTCACCTTGCGGGGAAGGAGAGACATTATGGTAGGCATCGTTGCACGTGGCTCCGTCCATGAGGCACCAACGCTCCCCGTCGGCATTCCTTGCAAAGACAATCGTGGCAGCCGCTTCGCCTGGGTTAAGTCCGTTGCGCTCAATGTCGAAAGGCCTGCAAGGCTCTTCCGAAACAGCCTTCAAAGACTGGAATCCTGACACAATGAACTTGCTCTGCACCTCGGCTCCCACAACGATGGCGTAGTCATAAACGTTTGCAGAAAGCAAATGATTCGCGAGAAGTTGGGCAGAGAGACCCGATACGCAAGCATTGCAAACCACGATGGGCTTAGTGGTCAGCCCGATGGCTTCGGCAATTCTCTGTGCCGCCTTGGAAGGGTAGTAACGCTCCTCTCCCAAAGCCTCAATGTTGCCTTTCGTCGTACTCAATATGAGGACGATTCTTTCGGAAGCAAGATCAAGATGGGTATGCGTGAGAGCTTCACGAATGGAGCGAATGGCAAGTGCTTCGAAGAAAGTATATCCTTCAATGGTAAGCGTGGCTTTTTGCTCTTCGCTAAACAGAGAAGCGGCGAAAGGCTCGGCTGATCCCCACAAACCCTCGTAGCGTTTCAGGGCGGAACTGCCAGACAAGACTGCCTGATAGTTCTGCTCCGTTGTGAAACCAAGCGGCGATGTTATGTTGGTGGCCAGCACGTTGATCATGTTTTTATCCTTCCTGCCAGAATTCAAAATAGTTGTACCATTGCGTGGGATACTGCCGAACTCGCTTCTCAAGCTCTGCCACATAGGCGCTGGAGAGTTGCCTTATCTGTTCCTGGCGCGAAGCTTCCTTGTCGTAGGCGAGCGGTGTGACGTAAATCTTATAGCTCGTGAGTGAGTCTTTCATCACGTTGACGGCAAGCACGTCGAGCCCTCTCATTGTCGCTACGGAGAATGGTCCGAGCGGGAACTTCGCTTTTGCTCCGAGGAAGACATGCTCGATGCATTTCTGTGAACCATTGATGCGGTCGGCAGGCATGCTGACGATCCCGCCGTCGGTCAGTGCCTTGTCTATCTCGAAGAGGTGGCTCATGTCTGGTTGAATGGCAATCATGTTGATGTTTGTGTCAGCGAACATCTTGTTGCGATTCTGCATGACTGATGCTTTTTCGCCAGCAAAGACCAGTGCGTTGAAGCTCTTACCTTCGACGGCAAGCGTGTAGCCCGCTATTTCGTAGCTGCCAATGTGGGCGCTCAACTGCACGAAACCTTCCTCTTCCCTCGAGGCCCGCTCGAGGAACTCATTGTAGTTCTCGACCTCTACGTCGAACTTCTTGCCGGCGTACATTGCGAACTTATCGACCACGACTTGCCCGAAGAGGCAATGGTTGACGTAAGTCTTCCATGCAGATTTCAGCCTGCCATACCCGATGCGACGACGGAAGTAGCGATAGGCGATGCCTCGGCTAGGGTTCAAAACCAAGCAGACAGGGATGACGAAGATGGCCACGAAGAGGTACAAGATGCGCACATCAATGTGCCGAAGCATACGGATGAGCCACTTGTGCATCCATGCGTTGCCATAAGTCGTGCCTGCCCACTCTTGTTCTGCCATCTTTAGTTTACTTTACTTTCGATATAGTCGCAGAACTGGGCAAGGGTTTCTATACCTGCCATCTCTTCTGCTTTCAATTTGAATCCAAAGTATTTATCATGTCCTCCTTGAGGCGTGCTTCGGGATAAATCTTGTCTTCGTCTATCTCGAGTTCTTCGATCAGGAAATGTTTAACTTTTTCTTCAATCTCGCTTCTGTTCATATTTGTTAGATGTTTATCATTTTAAAGTTTCTTGCATACCATGATGCTATGCCCTTGTCCCAGCCCATCGTGAATGCTTTCTATCTCCAGTCCTGCCTGACGAATGAGGCGTCTCATGTCATCACTGTGGTACATCTTACTGTTCCCGTTGGCTATTGCCGTGAAGTAGAGGCTGGTCATTGTGAGGCAGAAGGCGGCGGGCTCGAAGCGTTGACGGTCCCAGAAGAGTTCCATGATGAAGAGGCGTGTGTCCTGGTCCATTGCTTCCTTTGCTCTGGTGAGGATGCTCACAATCTCTTCTTCGCTGAAGCAGTCGAGGAACTGCGACATCCATATGGCATCGAGGCCACCTTCTCGTCGGGGGAACGAGGCTTCCTTGTCGAGCAGATTGATGCCGAATCCCTTGATGCGTTCTGCTCCTGGCTTGCCTGCGATGTTCTCCTGCATCATCTTTATCTGCTGAGGAAGGTCGAGGATAGTGACTTCTGCGTTTTCATCATAGGCGACGCATTGCAGAGCCCACTTGCCAGTATTGCCGCCCACATCATAGAGCGAGCGGACAAAATGTTCGGCAAAGACAATACGGAGTGCTTCTGGGAAGGAAGAATCACTGTAGAAGTGGTCGAAGTTCAACCAACTTTCCTTTGCTTGCTCAGGAAATGAGGAAAGTCCTTCGTAGAGGGTTGGCCAGTCGCCAAGACATTTCAGCCCGGCAGGTCGTCCCTCCTTGAGTGCTTCCTCGAGGTGGAAGAAGCCCTGATAGTTGACGTCGTGATTGAAGTCAATGTTTACCTTTGTTGCAGGGTCGTTGAGCAGGAACCATCCAGTCTTGGAGATTGTGTAGCGGTCGCTTTCCGGGTCGATGAGGACGGTGCCGATGCTGAGGGAAGCTTCCAGGAGGCACTTGACGGCGTATCGCGTCAGCCCTGTCTTCTCGACGACTTCTGCTTCCGTCAGTCCGTCTTCGCTGTCTCTCAGCATCTCGAGGATGCCAAACTTGAGCATCAGCCTGGTCGCCTGGAACACTATCGGGCCCCAGGCAATGAACTCAGCCTGCCTTTGTGCCTCGCGAGCGGAGAGTTGTTCTTTTGTGTATCTGCTTTCTAACGCAGGAAATAAATTCATCTCAAGAAAAACAAGGTTATTTCAATTTTGCAATCTTGTAACCTAAAAGCATAAAGGTCTTTCCAAAGGCTTCGCGACGAACATAGTCTGTGCCATCCTCTGCCTGGGTGATATCCACTTCGGCCACGATGCCGCCTTTAGCATTGGTAATCTTCAGAGTGCCCCACACCTTGGCTTCCCAGCGAGGTCCAAATCCCATTACATTGACGAACGAGTCTAGGTTGCGTACTGTGATTGTGAATTTGTAGTCAGTGCCTTTCTTGTCTTTCGTCAGTTTGACACCTTTCGACTTGGCATTGAAGCCTTCGATGAGTTTGTTGACGCAGTCATCCTTGATGAAGTTATAGTCGGTTCCGAACTCTGCGGAAGCCGATTTCTTGTTGTCATACTGGGCTTTGCTCCAATCAATGACCAGAGTCGCATTCGCTTGTTCCTTCATGAACTGCTTGAGCGCAACTGTACTGTTTGTAACTTTCAACGGGTTGCCTGCAAAGGCTACGATGCTGGCAAACACTGCCACCAAGGCTAGAAATACTCTTTTCATAGTCTTCTCAATTAAAGGTTATGTGCGTTATTTTGTAATTATCAGTGCGCTGTTCGTGCCGCCGAAGCCAAAGGAGTTACTCAAGACGGTCTTTATGTCTGTTTCTGTCGTTGTTCGGGCGATGTTGAGCTTCTCGGAGAACTCGTCGGGGTTCTCAAAGTTGAGGTTGGGTGCCACGAAGTTGCCGCGCATCATGATGAGGGAATAGACCACCTCGCTCGCTCCTGCCATCCAGCACTCGTGGCCGGTCATGCCTTTGGTACTGCTGACGAGTGCGTGTTGCCCGTGGAAGAGGCGGTCGATAGCGATTGCCTCGAACTTGTCGCCTAAAGGCGTAGAAGTGGCATGAGCATTGATATAATCAATGTCGGAGGCTTCCAAACCGGCATCTTTCATTGCCCTCGTCATGGCGATGGCGCAACCTTCGTCGCTCGGCTGACTGATGACGGCTGTACCGTTCGACGAGAAGCCGTAACCCTTGACCTCAGCCAGAATGTTTGCTCCGCGAGCCAAGGCGTGGTCATAGTCCTCGAGAACCAGTGCCGCCGCACCTCCGCTGGGCACCAGACCGTCGCGGTCGCGGTCGAAGGGGCGGCTGGCTTTTGTAGGCTCGTCCATGCGTCTGGAGAATGCTCCGATGGCATCGAACGAGGCCATACTGTAGTGGTTCGTCTCTTGAGCACCACCGCAGAGAATCATCTCCTGAAGTCCCTGTTTTACAAGCATGTAAGCAATGCCGATGGAGTGGCTGCCGCTGGCACAGGCCGCACTGATGCTGAAGTTGACTCCCTTCAGATGGAAGGCGGTGCTGAGGTTCATGTTCACGGTGGAGTTCATCGACTGGAAGACATAGTTCTGGCCGAGCAGCTCGGAGTCTCGTTTTTCTTCCATAATCCTGGCGGCCTCAATGACAGGCTTTGCCGACGAGTCGTTGCCGAAGATGCAGCCCACCTCGTTGCTCGTGAGATAAGCATCGTCAATCCCAGCCATGCGGAATGCCTCCAGGCTCGCCATGTAAGCATATTCGGCCTCCTCGGAGAATCCACGACGGAGGTGACGGTCGAGCAATCCTTTCAACACGGGAACCTTCACCAGCCCAGTCAGTCCGGACTGATATCCATAACCCAGCCTGTCGCTATCCAGCACGATGCCGGAGCGACCCAAGCGGAGGGATTCTGTTACCTCATCCAGGTTCGTTCCAATGCACGACCAAATGCCCATGCCGGTTATGACGACTCTTCTATTCATTGTCTGCCTTCCTGCTTATCAATATTAGTTTTGTGTTTCTTTCAATTTAGCACGCTTACATTGTCAATTTGGCACGCTTAAAATGCAAACTAAGCACGCCTAAATTGGAAACTTAACACGCTATCATTTCTTGCCCAGCTTGTATCATTCTAATTTACGAGTATTCTCTTGACGCTGACCTTGCCGTCGGAACCGGTTGTGCGAACAATGTTGATGCCTCGTTTAGGTTGATTAAACCTTATGCCATCAATGGTGTAGTACTTTGTTCCAGCAGTTCCGCCATTAGCCATTGCGGGTGATGTGCTGGCATCGAGGAAGGTTTCTTCATCGAAGTTCTCGTCGATGCCGTAGAGCAACTCACTATAAGAGGTGAGGGTATTCGTGGCATCTATGGTGGGACGGGTCATGAGGTAAGTTCGCTTACCTCCGTCTGGATAGCGGCCAACGCTTTCGTCTCCGTTCATCATGCAGTAAGTTAGGGTGTTGCTCCATGAATGATCTGCAGCAGTAAGGGTGACGCTTTCGTCGTCGCCATTAGCGAGTTTGAAGTTTGCATGCAGTTGTCGCAACGGATCGAGCTTGTCTGCCCAAATGATGTAATAGCCGTGAGCCGGAATGATGCTTGAGCCTTCTAGTAGATTCGAAGTGATTTGGTATTTCTCGGGCTCAGCAGGATCGTCAGTCAGGAACATGCCTTCGAGATCGATATCCTGCCCAGTCGTATTGTAAAGCTCAATCCAGTCGTTGCGCTTGCCGTATTCGTTGGCTGCAACAGTATTTGTGGCGCTGACTTCGTTCACTACGACAGGCGACGAGCCAGCCTCAATGAGACATGCTGGATGCAGCGGTTTGAAGATGGCTTGAATCTCCGTGTTGGCATCTGTGTCGAGCGTGAGAGAGCGTTCTCGGCTGACGATAGCAATGCCTGCACTGGTTGTGTAACTAATTTCTGCGTCCCAATAGATGTCGCTGGAACCTGGAACATTGTTGTGCACCTCGACAGCAATAATGTTCTCTCCCTTCCGAAGAAGACTGACGGGCAGGTCGATTGTCCCTGAATCTGGATTGTCAGGAGCATAAGTGGTTGCGTAGGTATTGAAAGCAATCTCGCCATCTGGCATAAGATAGCGTGTGGCTTCAGTTCCGTTGACGTAAACTACAAACCCATCATCTGCCGTGAAATTGAGCGTCATGGAGGTTATGTTCTCTAACTCAGCGTCAATGGTGAGGTTCTTGCGGAAGTAGTAAGTTGGATGCTTCTGACTGCTGTTGCCTCCGTAACTGATGGTTGTGACGATAGAGTTCTTGCCGTAACCGAGTGGAGTTGGGCCTTGAGACCAGTTGGAGGCAGCCCCTGTTTTCCAGTCTGTGCCGTCGAGTGAACCTTGATCCCAATAGCTCCAACTATCTCCTTTGTGGATATCTGTTATAGTCGAACCGCCACTCTTGCTCCATCCTACAAAGTTGTAACCTGCCGGAGCTGAGGCCTCGAGTGTGACAGGGGCAAAGAGCATACCGTTGAACTCTGCTCCTGGAACAGGCTGACCATTGATGAGGAATGCGGCTCCAGGTATGTTTGCATTGAATTTGACATTCATTCCGTTGCCAAGCCCGTAAGCAGATTTCAAAGCATTCATACGTGCGTTTCTTGATGTCTGACCTGCCATAGAGGATTTCTGCTCGTTCAAGGAAGTCCACGGCTCTTTGCTTTCCCATGCAAGGGCAGGTTCCACAAGACGGCAAATACTGTCGCAGATGTTGAAACAACGCTCTCTCGTGAACACACTTCCGTGCAGGATGCAATATGCATCAATGAAACGACGGCGGAAATCGGCACTGTTCCGCTTCATGTTTCTGTATATTGTGAGCAGTTCGTTATTGCCGCTGCTTTCCAGGAGCTGTACGCCGTTCGAGTTGCTCCAACCCCAGTCCTGGTCGTGAAGCGTCATTCGGAACTTACCATCGGGTAGGGAACGATAGCCCTTGACGTTGTTATTGTTGCAAATCCAGTCGCTGCAGCCAATGTAACTGATAGCGGCAAAGAAGTTTGTTATCTCGTCGATGTCGATGAGTTGCTTAAGTTGTTCGTAGGTATTGGGCTTAGAACAACCCTGAGCTAATTGTCCCCATCTGTTGAAGGCATCCTTAGTGCCAGCCATCTGGAAGTAGCCATTCGAATATTCGAAAGCATCCATCTCGTCGTCGTCATAGCCATAATTGGCATAGCCATGATAGCGATTGTTGGGTTCTCGCAGGTTAAGTTGGGCAAGATAACGTCCATTGAAGAAGATATGAACGGGCTGATAGTCCTGACAGTCGCAATAGAAACCGCTCGACATGAGTACTTGCTGAGTCATGGCATCACGAACACGACCATGAGCCTGCGAGTTGTTGTCGTTGCCACCATTGCGGACCATGATTTGGCGGTACTTGTTATGAGGCCTGTTCGAGAAGAAAGGATAGTAGTCGATGGTCTTCTTTCCTTCGTATCTGTTCGTCCCCTTTATCTTGAACGACGAGGGAGCGTAGTGGCGACTCCAGCCTCCAGAAATGACGAACTCAGCCTCCTGATTGACAGCCATCTTGCCATCGGGTGTGATGAACTCAAAGTTGACGGGTCGTTCCCAGTCCATATTGATGTTGGAAGGGCCATGATTTCGTCCGCTCACACCATTGTTTCCGTCCGTATAGACACCAATCTTGCCGTCATAAAGGTTTTTGGGATTGGTGGCAATAGAGATGACGGGCAAGTAGTAATCGTGGTTGCGATAGATATAACTGCGGGTAATGACAGGGCTTGGGAGCATGCCTGCTTGGAAGAGGCCAAAGCGATAAACCTTGGTTTCGCTGATGTCGAAGATGCCATCCTCGCTTGTCGAACCATTTGTGAGTGAGGGCGTTGTGCCATCTGTTGTGTAGCGGAGAGTCGTTCCTTCAGGAATATCGACCTGAATGGTAAAAGGCTCGGTAAAGAGTTTCGAGTCAGTATCGATGACGGGTGCTTCAAGCCGGAACTCAGCAAAGTCGCTGCCGTTGTTGGAAGCGGCAAGTGTAGGGGTTCCAGTCCAGCCCCATTCTCGAGCGCCATCTTGAATTCGTGCCCAAGAGCAACGTGTAATGCATCCAGGATAGTCGGCTGATGTGAGGAGGTTTCCATCGGTGTCATATAGATAGAGTGAGCCACCACCATTATCTAACTTGAATCGGACTTGCTTATAAGCAGTGTCGCCAAAGGTGCCGTCGGCAGCATTGTGGTCGAAGTAAATGACCTTGAACTCGCCGCCCTTCACGACGCCTGTTCCGGCTGGCAACTGGAACTTCCTTTGGTCGTTTACATCGTCTGTGATATAAAGCCCGTCAAGGGAGATGTTCTGGTCGCTCGGGTTGTATATCTCAGCCCAACCTCCGTAGTTCCATGAATAGTCGATGTACTGGTCGATGTTGCCAATCATTATCTCATTGAAAATGAGTTGCGATTGGTCGGCATCAGGGTCGTAGTCTTCGTAGAAGTTCAACTCCTCTGTCATGCCGCAGTCGTAGAGTTTGCCACCAAAGTTTTGCTGAACATATGCAGCAATGACGTTGTTGCCCTCCTTCAGTATTTTTGCGCTTATTTCCAGTTTAACGGCATTGGTGCCGCTTGTCCAATCCTCTGCTTCGTCGAGCAGGTTGCCATTTACCCAAATGCGATAACTGTCGTCGTGAAGGACGTGCAGAACATATTTGGAAGTGGGATGAACTTCGTCGAGGTTGAAGTTGCGGCGGAACCAGAAGTTTGTGCTCTCACCACCAGGCCATTCTGTTCGCACTCCTCCATTTGGAAGGGCTCCCCAGTCACCGATTGGCATCACGGCTTCAGACCACTCGGAATCGTCGAAGTCTGCTTGCGTCCAGCTAAGCGTCTCTGTCCGTCCGTCGATTTGCATGTCTTGGATGCGGTCGCCCCCTTCGTTGGCGTAGTAGCACCAATTGTAATAGGATGTGCCAGTCCAGAGCTCACGTCCTTCTGTCTGGTCGTAAATGCTGATGTTGGAGAGCGTGATTGTGGTATTGTCTTCCTCGGTAGCGAAAGCGAGGGCAATCTTGGCGTCCTTCAGGTCGATGCCAGTCAGGTCATTTTGCGTGAAAGTGGTTTGCTTGCCAGCTTGAAGGGAAATGATGTCATCGAGCAGGCAAAGTCCGTCATCCTCGTTTTCCTTCAATGCAACGCCCACCTCGCTTATGTCTTTATCTGCTTTGAGCGTGACGGAGAAGGTATAGTTGTGGTTGCTGTGAATGGTAATAGGTGTTTTGAATTGCAACCTGCCATAATCTGCATACCAACAAGCGGTTGGCATTGTGATGGTGTATGTGTCGCCTTCTTGAGCTTCGTAGAGTTGTTCCCATTCGTGAATGCCGCCAGTGTTATAGCCGCCTTCGCTGTTGAAGAGCAACTTTCCAGTCCAAGGGGTAATGTAACCCATATCGAGCATGTTTTCTGGTTGCGGGTCGTCGCCACCACCATCCTCCTCTTTTGTGTAGAGACCTACATCGGCAAGGGCTCCGCCCCAGTTCTGATGAACGTGCACGGCCACGACATTCTCTTCGCCATTCAGTTTGATGAGCGCTTTCTGTTCCTCGGTTAGTTGAATGTATTTGCCTTTGTCTTCCCATCCGTCAGTGGTTGCATAGACGAGTTCGCCATTGAGGTAGAATTCGCTTGGAGAGTCATCGTGGGTGCAAGCCAGATAGACGGGGCCGTTCAGTTCCATCGACGGGTCGATTGTGAAAGTGCGGCGGAAATAGATGTCGGCAATGACGTTTACACTCGTCCACTGATAGGAGGCTTGTCCGTTGTACCATGTATCTGCACAGAAAGGTGCATTGTGTTCTTCCCAAATGATGGGTGTGGGCTGGCCGAGATTGTCAGTCAAATAGATGTTCTGGTCGCCAGCCTTTGCGCTCATATCAAAGCCGGGCTCGAACCACTCACGACCTTCTGCATCTGGCTCAGGCGTGCCTACTACCCAATTGTAGTGCTCGTTTGATTCGTTTTGCGGCCAGCCATACCCTTGACCAGAGTTATAGACCCAGGTCCATGCTTTCCATTCAACGTCTCCGTCATAATAGGAGGAGGGGAGTATTGCGATGTTAGCGCTGACTTCGCTGATGCCGTTGCCTGCGCTGGCTGCCACAGAGAGTAGGGCGGCAGCACAAAGGAGTAATGTCTTTTTCATATAGTTACAGAACCAATATCTTTTTGCCGCCAACGATGTTGACGCCTTTCTGTTTCGTATTCACTCGTTGCCCAGCAAGATTGTAGATGTCCTCCTCTTTCGTGTTGTTCTCTGTCGGAGAGACAATGGCATCCGGATTGGGTTCTACGACGATGGAGCATACGTTATTGTCATAAGTGGAAAGTCCTTTTAATGACTTTACACATTTGCGGTTTGTGCCAGTACAATCAGTGGTTTTGTATAGTCTGACTTGATAATCAGCATTCACTATTTCCAAAGAAGAGAGGTCTTTGGCTTTAAGACCATAAACAGCGAGGTCGCCTTGACCATATTCGCCTGGTGGCAGCGACACACAGTAGCCTTTGTAGTTTGTGTTGCTGTAGCATCGTACAGCCACTTCCTCCTCAGGAACGGTGACTGCTCCGAAGATGCGGTTCAAGCCCGATGCCCAAGCATTGAGGTCCCAAGTCTCGTCGTAGCCGTCGTTGTAAAGCCAGACAAAACCGCCAGTAGCTACGCCTTGGTCCTTCCATGATTGGAACTGAGCCAAGTTCTTCTCCACGCTCCATTCGTTGGAGTAGTCCAACAAGCCTGGATGACGTTCGCTTACGCCTGTAAAGTTCCAAGTGCCGACTGAGTTTACGTTGCCAGCGCCACCATCGTAGCATTGTACCATTACGCGGTCCACAGCTTTGGGCTTCGAGGCGCGTATCTTGTCATTGAGGCTCTTCCAGTAGCTGTAGTACGTATAGGGCGCGAAGGTCGTCTTATAGCCCAAGTTGTACATCATGATATGGAATTTGGCAGCGGGGTCGACTTCGTAGTCCTGCTCTTGGTCGTTGTTGACGGCATCTATTTCTGGCACGGCTTGCTTGAGGGCCTTGAAGTTCTTATAGAGTATGGATGAGGCGCCTGTTCCCTGAGAATTGATGAGGTTCTTGATGTTGCTGTACGACGCATTTCCCCAGCCGCCGATGCAGATTTCAATGCGGGTGATGCTGGTAGGCTCGGTTTTGAGGTTCCTGATGTCCTCCTGATAATATGGTTGTGTCTGTGCGAAGACATATTCTCCGTTTTTGCAAATGGTTTCGCCGTCGGTCGTAAGTGTGCCGTCAGCCTCCACATTCACGTTGAAGAGGATGACGTAAGTGAATCCGGATTCGCGGAGTTTAGTGATGGTGCCAGGGCGTCCACGACGAATGTGGCCACCTGCATAGATGCCGGACACTTCCCGGTATTGGCTTTGTGCAAACGAATCTGCCAATGCTATAACCATAGCAAAAGCTAAGAAAACAATCTTTTTCATTTCTGCAATTGTATTGTTGTTGCTTGTTGCAATCCAACCATCTGGACAAGTTGATTGAATCGCTTCGCAGCTTGTTTACTGAAGTTTGGTGGTAAGTATGAAGGGCTCTTTGTCTTTAATGTATATCACACCTTTGAAAACATTCTTCTCTTCTGCTATGTGTCTCTTAACGACATAGATGGTGTCATTGTATATCTTGCATTGGTGGTTGATGTTGAATGAATATGTGGTTTCATATTCAGTCTCAAGTGTACCGACGACGTAACAACTATCTATGCCGTTAAACAAATCATGGTTATAATACCAATAGAATTCGGTTTGTTGCGTCTCGGAATGCTTTTTAGGAGTCGCAACGTTCTCACCGTTTTTCCAGTAACAACTACACAAAGATAGCGTCAGCAACATGAATAAATATCTGCATGCTTTCATAACGAAATATGTGTGTTTTTATTAGTTCAATTAGAGATGGAGTTATAATAATAGCAGTGTCTGTTTAACTTTGTTCCAAAGTTTTATGTATATTTTGCGTGCAAATATAGTATTATTTTCGCAAATGACAATGGATTCGTGATAATAATTTTGTTTGTATGTGCGCGCGATAAACTTGTTTTGTCGCTAAATATTTTGAAAAAACCTTTACAAAAATATAAGAGAAGTACTGCCTCGTTAGATGCTTTAACGTGTTAAGTGATTCAACGCAGCACGTTAAGTTTGCAAACGCACACTGTTAAGTTGGTCAACTCACCGTGTTGCGTTGACCAACTTAACGTGTCTAATTTGGTGACTTTTTGCGACAAATTTATCCATGCTACGTAATAGCATGGTACTTTCTTTGCATGGCGTCAAAATTGGTCGCTGCGTAACTGGTTGATTATCACCAGCAATTCGATTTAAGGCATTTTCTTGCGTTTTGTGGGCAAAAGTACCAGAGGACTAAAAAAATGCCGTCAGAGAGCGACTCGTAAGGAAAAATAATTACAGATTCGGTCACAGAAATAGATTTATAAAAATCTTGCGTGAATTTGTGTTATCTCGAAAAAAGTTGTACCTTTGCGGCCAAATATAATATAATAAGGTATGACACACAAAAATCTTGCATTAATTTTTCTGGTGACTATTGTATGTGGTCTGGTGTCCTGCAATGGCAGCCGTGACTACGAAAGTGTGAACGGCGACCCCATGCAGACGCGCATCTATACCCTCGACAACGGTCTGAAGGTCTATCTCTCTGTTAACAAAGAGGAGCCTCGCATTCAGACTTACATCGCTGTGCGTACAGGTTCGAAGAACGACCCTGCCGAGACAACTGGTCTGGCACACTACCTGGAGCACCTCATGTTCAAGGGTACAAAGCAGTTTGGCACTACAGACCCCGAGGCTGAGGCTCCCTTGCTGGATGAGATTGAGCAGCGCTACGAAGAATATCGCACCATAACCGACGAGGCAACACGTAAGCAGAAGTACCACGAGATAGACAGCGTCTCGCAGCTCGCGGCCAAGTACTTCATTCCCAATGAGTACGACAAACTGATGGCCGCCATTGGCAGTGAGGGCTCGAATGCTTTCACCTCGAATGACGTGACTTGCTATGTGGAGGACATTCCCTCGAACGAGATTGAGAACTGGGCAAAGGTGCAGGCCGACCGCTTCCAGAATATGGTGATTCGCGGCTTCCACACCGAGTTGGAGGCTGTCTATGAGGAGTACAACATTGGCCTTTCCAGCGACGGCAACAAACAATACGAGGCTCTGCTCGCCAAGCTTTTCCCCACGCATCCCTACGGCACTCAGACCACCATCGGCACGCAGCAGCACCTGAAGAATCCGTCTATCACAAACATCAAGAACTACTTCGCAAAGTGGTATGTGCCCAATAACGTGGCTATCTGTATGGCAGGCGATTTCGACCCCGACAAGACGCTGGCCATCCTGAAGAAATACTTCGGCGAGTGGAAAGCCGGCGAGGACGTCACGCAACCCACCTTCCCCGAGTTGGAGCCGCTCACTCAGTCTGTTGACACGACCGTTGTAGGCCTCGAAGCCGAGAACATCTGGTTGGGATGGCGCAGCGAAAAGGCATCTTCCTTGCAGAACGATACGCTCGAGCTGGTCAGTGCTGTGCTCTATAACGGCAAGGCAGGCCTCTTGGACATCGACCTGAATCAGGAGATGAAGGTGATGGATGCCGGTGCTTATGCTGAACCGATGCTCGACCACGGCTTCTTCCTGCTGGCAGGTCAGCCCAAGGAAGGGCAGTCGCTCGACGAAGTGAAGGAGTTGCTTTTGGGCGAGATAAACAAACTGAAATGTGGCGACTTCGATGAGGATCTGCTGCTGTCTGCCTTGAACAATAAGAAACTGGATGACCTGCGCAGTCTCGACCACAACTCGGCTCGCGTCAGCAAGATGCTCAACGCCTTCATCAATGGCATCGAATGGCAGCAGTTGGTTGGTCAGAAGGACCGTCTCGCCAAGATAACAAAGCAGGAACTTGTGGACTTCGCAAAACGCTTCTTTACTGAGGGCTACGTTGCCGTCTATAAGCGTCAGGGCGAGGACACCACGCAGAAGAAGATTGACAAGCCTGCCATCACGCCCATTCCAACGAACCGCGACCTCGTCAGCCAGTTCGTGAAGGACATTCAGGAAGCAGAAGTAAAGCCCATCGAGCCTCAGTTCCTCGACTACAAGAAGGACCTCTCGTTCTTTACTACACAGAAAGGCTTACCCGTCATCTACAAGCAGAACACCGAAAACGGCCTCTTCGAACTGCAGTTCCGCTATGAGTTCGGACAGGAGGACGACAACCGCTACGACGTGGCCGCCAACTACATCGACTATCTTGGCACAGACAAACTCTCTGCCGCACAAGTCAAGCACCAGTTCTACAAGATGGCCTGCAACTACGCTATCAGCGTGAACTCCGACGCTATCACTATTGGCCTTAGTGGCCTAGCCGAGTACATGCCCGATGCACTTGCTCTGCTCGAGGACCTACTCCACAATGCTAAGGTCGATGAGGATGCCTATCAGCAGATGGTTGGACTCATCCTGAAGAATCGTCAAGACCAGAAGTCGGAGCAGCGCAGCTGTTTCGCGATGTTGGGTGAGTATGCCCTTTATGGCCCGCACAATGCCATGCGCGACAACATGACCGAGCAGCAGCTTCGCGAGACCAATCCTCAGGAACTGCTCGACCTCTTGAAGAACATTTCCCAGTACGAGCATCAGGTCCTCTACTACGGTCCTATTGCTGAGGAGAAACTGGATGGCTGCTTGTCCGACCTGCATCACACTGAAAAGGACTTGAAGCCTGTGCCAGAAGGTAAGCCCTACGAGTTGCAGACGATAACGGAGCCCGAGATCATCATCGCACCTTATGATGCCAAGAACATCTATATGCGCATGTTTGTCAACGAAGGCAGGCAGACCAATCTTGACGAGCACGCCACCATCGAACTCTTCAACGAATACTTTGGCGGCGGCATGAACGGCGTCGTCTTCCAAGAGATGCGCGAGGCTCGCGGACTGGCCTATAATGCCATGGCATACTATCTCACCCCTGCCAAGAAAGGGCAGCCCGAGTATTTCCTCACACACATCATCACGCAGAACGACAAGATGAAGGACTGCGTCAAGCAGTTCCGCGAAATCCTCGACAAGATGCCAGCCAGCGAGGCTGCTTTCCAGATTGCCAAGGATGCCCTGACAAAGCGACTTGCCAGCCAGCGCACCACCAAGTTCGGCGTGATTCGCGCTTATATAAGCGACAAGCGACAGGGCTTTGACTTCGACGTGGACAAGAAGATATACGAGGACCTGCAGAACCTGACCTTGCAGGACATTGAGGGCTTCGAGCAGGCTAACATCGCAGGCAAGATAGGCCGCTACGTCATCCTCGGCAACGAGAAGGAACTCGACATGGCAAGCCTTGGTCAGATAGCACCAATCCGCCGTGTCTCGTTAGAGGAAATCTTCGGCTACTAACTCATACCATATATACGATAAGAGCGTGCCCTTCCCGTTTGGAGAGCACGCTCTTTTGCTTGATTCTTCTAATGCTTTACCTTGATGGGGCTGGTCGTGAACCAATCTTCTTGAAGTTCTTGTCCCAGATAAGAATCCAATTACCTTTGCGACTCGTAATCGTTTCAGCCGTAACAGACAAAACTTCGCCCACATTGCTAATGCTCTGCGACGCTTTGACTCTTCCCTTTACATCAAAGATGCGATAGAAGCCCGTGTTCTTTCCAACGAAGAACGTGCTTCCCCATCCAACCACTTCGCCAACACTGCTGCGAGCGAAGCCGCCAATCTTCTTGCCTTTTGCATCGTAAAGGCGATGCCAATTTCCATCCGATTCAATGTAAGAAATCTCTTGAGCCGCAGCAATTCCTGCAAACAATAGCGCCAAAAGTGCTAAGATGATTCGTCCTTTTTCCATGATAAGTGATGTTTCTCGCTTGCAAAGATATGAAAAAGTTCATTTCAAAGGTTCATCATTCACAATTTATTTGTAATTTTGTGTTATCGAAACCCTAATATCTATGCCAAAACTTCTCTTTTGCCTGCTCTCTGCTTTGCTTTTTGCAGAATCGGCTTCGGCTCGTCTGAAAGCAGTTTCCCTGACTTGCGAGGATTTGACCGAACCGATGGCAGTTGGTACGTTGCAGCCAAGATTTTCGTGGCTCAATCTTGCCGTAGAAAATGAACAGAACCAACGACAAACAGCCTTTCAGATTCAAGTCGCTTCCACGATGGAGAGGCTTCTTCTTGGTGAAGCAGACTTGTGGGATTCAGGGCGCAGGAAAAGTGATGCGACGCGATATGTCACTTATCAAGGTTTGCCCCTAACCGGCAATGCCGATTGCTATTGGCGAGTCAGGGTGTGGGACAAGCATCGAAAGTGTTCCGATTGGAGTGAACCGGCTCGTTTCCATACAGCTCTTCACTCTTCTGATTGGGTGGCAAAGTGGATTGGCTTCGACGAGGAAGCGCCTTTGTTCCAGAAAGAATTTGTGATAGACAAGCCCGTCCAGAATGCTCATATCTTTATCTGTGGACTTGGCTATTTTGAATTGTATGTCGATGGCAAGAAGGTGAGCGACGATGTGCTAGTGCCAGGGCAAACCGACTACTCTCATCGCAACGATATCGAGAACACCCGAGTTGCTATAGATAACGAGTTTACGGGCTATCGCTGCCTCTATCTTGGCTATGACCTCACGCCCTTCCTTTCTCTTGGTCGTCATGCCTTGGGAGTATGGCTTGGGAATGGTTTCTTCAATTCCGGGAACGGCTTCGCCATGCCTTACGGAAAGTCCCGTCTCATCGCCCAATTGATGTTGACCTTTGCCGACGGCTCATCGCAAATCATTCCTACCGATACTTCTTGGCTTGCAAAGCGTAGTGGCATCACGCAAAACAGCATTTATGGTGGTGAGGTCTTCGATGCAAGGATTCACGACGAGGCTTGGCAACCGGCTCTCCTTCGTGATGCTCCAAATGGGACGCTCGAGCCACAAATGTCTCCATCCGATAAGGTCTGCGAAACCCTTGCTCCAAAGAAGATAGAGTGTCTTGGCGATAATAGTTGGCGAGTTGACTTTGGCGAGGAAATTTCGGGCTGGGTTCATCTGACTGATATTCAGGGCCAAGCGGGACAACGAATAGAAATCAAGTATCTCTCCGAATCTCCGAATGGAGAGAATATATATATAATGAAAGGCGAGGGAAAGGAAAGTTACCATCCACGTTTCACTTGGTTTGTGTTCCGACAGGTCGAGATAACTGGACTTGACGCGCTTGATTCTTCTCAAATTCAAGCAGAGGCCGTAAATACAGAACTTCGGCAAACGGGCTTCTTTGCCTGTTCCGACACATTATTGAACAAGATTCATCGTATTTGGCGACGCACACTTTTGGACAATGCTCATAGCTCCGTTTTTAGCGATTGCCCACATCGAGAACGCTCTGCTTATCTGGGCGATGGACAAGTTGCTGCTGAGATGGTGATGCGAACTTTCGACGCCCGTGCTTTCTATCGGAAATGGTTTGCCGATATGCGATTGGCACAGAATCCTCGAACAGGCTTCGTTCCTTTTGGAGCACCTTGGCAACCAGGCTGTGGTGGTGGAGTTCCTTGGAGCGCAGCCATGATTTTGATGCCCTACGATTTTTATCAATGTTATGGAGATAGTTCCGTGCTTAGGGAAAACTATGCTTCAATGCTTCGATTGATGGACTATTTCGCTGGTTGGGTGAACGAGGACGGAACGATGGAGCAACACTACCAGCCACATAACGACATGGCCTATTGGTGTAACCTCGGTGAATGGTGTACACCAACGGAGTCTCGTCCCTCAAATGCGCTCGTCCATACTTATTTCTATTGGCTTTGTGCAAAAAGGATGGCCTCGATAGCAAAGCTTTTAGGCGATAAGGAAGCGGAGCAACGTTTTGCCGCTTTGGAAGAGCGAACTCGCAAAGCTTTCCACCATCGCTTCTACGATGCGGAGAACAAGACTTATGGTCCGGCTGGGTCTAATCTCTTTGCTTACGAGATGATGCCTGATGTGAACCTGAAAGAGGCTCTTCGGCAAGATATGGAGGCAAGCGGAAATCACCTTTATACAGGCATCTTTGGGACGAAACTCTTCTTCAATGTCCTAGCCAATGCAGGGCTTTCCGACCAAGCACTTGAAGCCTTCCTGCAGCACGATTTCCCCTCGTTTGGGCATTGGATAAAGCAGGGAGCCACCACGACTTGGGAACAATGGGATGGTGCCAATTCCCATTGCCATCCTATGTTTGGCGGAGGATTGACTTGGCTATATTCTTGGCTGGGAGGAATCCGCTTTGACAGTCCTCGACTCATCAACATTTCCCCTCATCTTTCAGAGCGAATAACGTGGGTAGAGTGTTCGCAAGTGAATCTTTACGGCACAATTCACCTTCGTTCAGAACGACTTGTAGATGGACGTTTGAAAGTATCGGTAGATATTCCAGTCGGTTGCCAAGCCATCATCACCAATCCTTCGAAACCGAGCAAGCAACGACTCGTCGGATCAGGGCATTGGGAACTAATAGTTTAGGTTCTCAATTTGTGTTCCGCGAAGCAAATCGGCTACAGGCATTCGTTTTTTGCCTGCCAGTTGCACTTCGTCAAGAGAAAGATAACCACCTTTCAATGCGACTTTAAGCGAGTTCTTTCCATCGGTAATCAGCTCGCCTGTGCCTTCTATTGAGGTATTGGGAAGCATTGTGGTTCGGAAGACCTTCATTTCTGTCTGTTTCCCATTAGCGAGAACTGGCGTCCAAGCAGCAGGGTAGGGGCTGAGGCCACGAATAAAGTTGTAAGCACTTTCGAGGGTAAGTTCTTTCCAACGTATTTGACAGGTGTCTTTGAATATCTTCGGAGCTGGTCGTAGTGGCTCGTCTGTCATGAATTGGCTTTGGTCTGTAGCTTTTGCCTGACCGTTTTCAATGAGTCGAACCGTTTTGACGACCAACTCAGCACCTTGCATCATGAGTTTGTCGTGCACATCTTCGGCACAATCTTCCAGGGCAATTGGGGTGCGTTCCTGCAAGATGATGCGACCTGTATCAATCTGTTCATCGAGGAAGAAAGTCGTGATGCCCGTCTCTTTGTCGCCATTGATAATGGCCCAATTGATGGGAGCTGCGCCTCGATATTGTGGGAGTAAAGCAGCGTGTAGGTTGAAGGTTCCAAGAGGTGGCAGAGCCCACACCACTTCTGGAAGCATTCGGAAAGCCACAACTATTTGCAAGTCGGGCTTCAAAGCCTTGAGTTCTGTCAGAAAAGTCTCGTCGCGAAGTTTCTCGGGCTGAAGGACTGGAATGCCTTTCTCGAGGGCAAACTTCTTAACGGGACTGCTTTGCAGAACATCGTGATGCCTGCCAATTGCTTTATCTGGCATTGTGACGACACCGACCACATTGCAGCCCTCTTCGATTAAGCGTTTGAGGGACTGCACGGCAAAGTCGGGTGTGCCCATGAAAACTATTCTCATAGTTCCTTTACATAAATGTTTCTGAAGTAGCAACGGCTTCCATGAGCCTGCATTTCAATCTGTTCTTTGGGGAAGATGGGCAGTTTGCGGTCCCAATAGTTCTCGAGGACTACCTCGTCAACCACTTTCGTTCCGTTCAGCCAAACAGTGACTTTCTCACCCTTCATGATGATGCGGAAAGTGTTCCATTCGCCCAACTTGTTGTCTTCAACGCTTGTCGGTGTGCTGGGATTCTGCTTGTTGTTGTAGAGACCGCCAGAGCCAACTTGTGCTCCAACATTGGTTCGACGGATATCCCATATCTGAACTTGTGGTGCGCCACGCAGATAAACGCCTGCATCAGGCTCTTTGCCGTTTGGGTCAAGGCGCCAATCGACGAGCAACTCGAAGTCGGCATAGTCCTTTACCGTGCAGATGTTGTCCCATCCATTGCCGATGTAAACCATTTCGCCGTTCTCTATAATCCAGTCGCGTCGCATCAGTTCGTCGGCCTTTTCCTGAGCTTTCTGCAGTTCTTCTTTACTCATTTTGGCACGAGCAATCGGGTTCTCTACGAGGCCTTTCCAGCCTTCGAGGTCCTTTCCGTTAAAGAGGCAGACGAATCCTTCCTCGTTCTTGTTGGCCGAAGTGAGCCAAGCCTTAGCCTGCTTTTTGTCTTTGCCTTTGAGCATAGGCAGGATGGCGTCAAGAGTCTGACGTGTTTCCCTTCCGTTGAATTCGGGGTGATTTGCAAGAATCGTCCAGACAGTCTTGGCGGCTTCTTGTCCTATTTGTTCGTCTTCGAGCAGAGTCGTTGCATAGGTCAAAGCCTGATAGGTTCCGGCATTAGCCATTAACTTCAGCGCAGCTTCTTGCTGAGCTGGGTTGTTTGTTTGCTCGATGATGTGACGCAAGGCAATGACTTGGTTCTCGGGCGTGAGTGTCTGTGCCGAAAGGTTCTGGCATAAGACAAAGAAGGCCGACATCATGATGCCGGCCAACTTATGGATCATGTTTATTCTTCGCATAATTCAGTCAGGATGCCGCAGGTGCTCTTTGGATGAAGGAAAGCGATGTGGAGACCGTCAGCACCCTTTCTGGGAGCCTTGTCGATGAGGCGAATGCCCTTGCTGTCGCACATTGCGAGTGCTTCGTTCACTCCGTCTTCCACCTTGAAGGCTACGTGATGAACACCTCTGCCACCATTGTCCAGGTACTTCTGGACGGTGCTTTCGGGGCAAGTCGGCTCCAAAAGTTCCAACTTCACCTCACCAACTTTGAGGAAAGCGGTCTTTACTTTCTGGTCTTCTACAACTTCTGTTTTGTAAACCTCCAAGCCGAGAACGTCCTGGAAATAGGGCAGAACTTCGTCGATGCTCTGTACGGCGATGCCCAAATGCTCAATGCGTGAAATCTTCATAATGTGATATTGTTTAATTAGGTTTGTTGTTAAAAGCACTGCAAAATTACGAAGAATAATTTTAAAATGCAAGAAATATAGAGTTATTTATTCCTATGTCAAGAGGAGTACCTACGTCATTGTATATGTTCCGCCAATCCATTCAGTAGCAGACTCTTCATGTTCAAGTATATGCCAACTTAGGAATAGACCTTCTGAATTTGTCTCAACGACAACTGGACCTTTTTGTAAAGTGCCGTCAAGGAGGAGAATGTCATGGTAGGCGTACTTCATCTCCTGCGTCTGTTTGTGCGTTGTGGAATGTTTTGTTGAGGATGAATTGGGTTCGGGTTCTCTTTTGTTACATTTATCTTGCGTTCCCTAGGTTGACTTTCTCTCACTTGCAGAGGAGTGAGACGCTCAGTTTTTCTTTTTGAAAGTGTATCGACGACAATGTTGTCAGCAACTACAGAAGTATCCTTTATGATGGGCTCTTCCTTGTGCATCCTGATGAGCTGAATTTCACTTACGAGTAATGGTTTAGGTGGGTCGGCATCTTTTACGAGAGGCAGATAAATATAGCCGGTAATAGAACGTAGGTTGAGGCTGTCGAGAGCCCTGCCTGGGGTATGGCGTAGCTCGTTCTTAGGATTGTTTCTCAGTAAATCTGTTACACATACGACGGTGTCTGTGTCATAGTAGAAGTTAAGTAAAGCAGTGGCTTCGTTGTTCATGCTTCGTCCAACAAATAGTGTCCGAAAACGCCAGATAAAACTGTCTCCCATTTTGAATGTGGAATCAGCCTTCATCGTGAAGGAATATAGGCATTGAACGGGGTTGGCTACTACGCATGCGAAGTCCTTGCCGAGCCAGATATTTGCTGTGTCACCTTCGTTGGTGAGCTTCGCAAACTTGTCCTGATTGGCTTGTGACAATTCGAGGCCCATTCGTTCTGCTTGTGCTTGAACGCGTGTCACAACATTATCATAGATGTGTGTGAACTCCTCAGCACGCCCACTATAGTAAATCATTGAAGAGTCGAAAACGGCTTCCGTGATACGATGTTTCTTGAAGACAGCCTGAATGAATTTGTATCGCGTTACCTCACTGTT
This sequence comes from uncultured Prevotellaceae bacterium, assembly GCA_900320565.1. Lineage (GTDB taxonomy): Bacteria > Bacteroidota > Bacteroidia > Bacteroidales > Bacteroidaceae > Physcousia. The sequence goes on along the minus strand of ONSR01000009.1, from coordinate 30,079 downwards.
GTCGCCCTGTGCCTCAGCCATTCCCTGTGCAAGATGGAAATCGACTAACACATCTGTCATCTTCTGCTTGCTCAATATTCCGCGAGGCCGAGATGGGGAACAGGCCATTAACAGCAATGCCAGAAATATGAGGTAAGACGTGAGACGCTTCATTTAAAAACGTTCTTATTGAAGAAAAGGATGAGCGCAATTACACCACAGGAAATGCTGGCGTCGGCAAAGTTGAAGATGGGCGAGAAGAATATGAAATGCTCGCCACCTATGTAAGGCAGGCTTGCTGGCCAATCCCATTCTACGAGAGGGAAGTAGAACATATCTACAACTCGTCCGAGCATTAGTTGCCCATAGCCTGTGCCCCATGGGACAAGTTCTGCTCTGAAAGGAGCAGGTGGGTTGTTGAAGATCATCCCGTAGAACAAGCAGTCGAAGATGTTGCCTGCAGCTCCGGCTGTTATCATCGTCAGACAAACAATATAACCCCAACCGATGCCTCGCTTGATGCATCGAAATATGTACCAAGAGAGTAGCACCACTGCCACGATGCGGAACGAAGTGAGGAACCACTTGGGAATGACCTCCATGCCGAAAGCCATTCCGTCGTTCTCTGTAAAGAGAATGTGGAACCAATTCGTCACCTTGATGCTCTGATGCAGATACATGCCTGTCTTGACCGCCACCTTGATGACTTGGTCAATGCAGACAATACCCACAGCAAGGGCAACCGAGGTCAGTGCTTGTGCTTGCTTGCGAGTCATTATTTCTTCTTGTCGCGAGCTTGCTTTGCTTCGATGGATAGGGTGGCGTGAGGCACAGCACGAAGACGCTCCTTAGGAATGAGCTTACCTGTCTCGCGGCATATGCCGTAGGTCTTGTTCTGGATGCGAACCAATGCTGCCTGCAGTCCTGTGATGAACTTCTGAGCGCGCATCACTTCGTTCATGAGGCTTTCCTTAGAAAGTGTTTCACTGCCTTCTTCCAGTGTGTGGTAAGTAGAGTGAGTTTCTGCTTCGTCCACTCCGTCGCCGTTAATCTTCTGCATGAGCACTTCATAGTCGCTCTTGGCAACTGCGAGTTTCTCGTTGATGAGCTGGCGGAACTCCTCGAGCTCCTCGTCGGAGTACCTAACTTTGTTTTCTTCCATATCTTTTTTCTTTATTATATTTTGCTAACTGTCAGTTCCGTGCCGAGTGTGATGTTGTTGGCAAGAACCTGTGATGCTATGTAATCGCTAAACTTGTTGAGGCATGTGCGGTTGTCATCGCTCTCAGGAATTGTGACGTTGATGCGGTCTGTAATGTCGAAGCCGCTGTCCTTGCGAAGGGTTTGGATGCTGCGGATGAGTTCGCGGGCAATGCCTTCGAGGCGTAAGTCTTCTGTGATGGTCAGGTCGAGAGCGACGGTCAGCGTGCCTTCATTGGCAACGCTCCATCCAGGAATGTCTTGGCTGAAGATTTCGATGTCTTCAAGGTCAACGGTAACCTGCTCGCCTGTATCGAGTGTGAGGGGCAGATGCTCATTTGCTTCGAGTTCGGCAATCTGTTCCTGACTCATGGCCAGGACAGCTGCATTGACGCTTTTCATCAGTTTGCCGAACTTCTTGCCCATTGTGCGGAAGTTGCACTTCACTTGTTTGACGAGCATTCCCTCTGCCTCCACGAACTCAAGTTCCTTGACGTTCACTTCGTCGAGGATGAGTTGCTGCATGGCTTGGATGCGTTGTTGCTGCTCTGCGCTTGTGGCGGGGATGGCGATGCGTTGAAGCGGTTGCTTCACGACAATCTGCTCTTTCTTGCGGAGCGAGAGTATCATGCTCGTAACTTGCTGAGCGAGAGCCATACGTTGTTCCTGCTCTTGGTCTATCTTTGCATCGTCGGCAACGGGGAACTTTGCCAGATGAACGCTCTTTGTCTCGCCCTTGTCTGTCGCATCGTTCAGGTCTCTCCAGAGGCGGTCGGCATAATAAGGAGCGATGGGAGCCATCAGTCGGGCAACGGTCTCAAGGCAAGTGTAGAGTGTCTGATAAGCACTCAGCTTGTCGAGACTCATGGCAGAACCCCAGAAGCGCTTCTTCGAGAGACGCACAAACCAGTTGCTGACGTTATCGACTACAAAAGCCTGAATGAGGCGTCCTGCTCTTGTGGGCTCGTAATCCTCGTAGCATTGCTCAACCTCGCGAATGAGACTGTTCAGGCAAGAGAGTATCCAGCGGTCCATCTCAGGACGCTCGTTCATAGGCACGTCCGGCTCTTCGTAGCACCAGCCGTCAACATTGGCGTACATTGTGAGGAAGGAATACGTCTGGAAGAGTTTGCCGAAGAATGTGCGGCTTACTTCCTGCACACCTTCCTCGTCGAACTTCAGGTTGTCCCAAGGTGCGCTGTTTGTTATCATATACCAGCGAACAGCGTCGCTTCCGTACTTCTCGATGGCTCCGAATGGGTCGACGGCATTGCCGAGACGCTTCGACATCTTCATGCCGTTCTTGTCGAGCACGAGACCGTTACTGATGACGGCCTTGTAGCTGACACTATCGAAGACCATCGTGGCAATGGCGTGCAGCGTATAGAACCAACCACGTGTCTGGTCAACGCCTTCTGCAATGAAGTCAGCGGGGAAGACGATTCCCTTGTCGAGCTGCTCTTTGTTCTCGAAAGGATAATGTATCTGGGCATAAGGCATAGCACCCGAGTCGAACCAAACGTCGATGAGGTCGAGCTCACGCTTCAGCACGGCGCCACTCTTGCCGACGAGCCAAATCTGGTCGACATACGGGCGATGAAGGTCGATGCGGTCGTAGTTCTCCTGACTCATGTCGCCAGGCACGAAGCCTTTTTCCTTGAGAGGATTGCTGGGCATCACGCCGGCAGCAACAGCTTTCTCTATCTCGTTGTATAGCTCTTCTACGGAACCGATGCAAATCTCTTCGCGAGTATCCTTGTTGCGCCAAATCGGAAGCGGTGTACCCCAATAACGTGAGCGACTGAGGTTCCAGTCGTTGAGGTTCTCGAGCCACTTGCCGAAGCGACCTGTACCGGTGCTTTCCGGCTTCCAGAGAATTGTGTTATTGAGTTCCATCATACGCTCCTTGGCAGCCGACGAACGGATGAACCAGGAGTCGAGAGGGTAGTAGAGGACAGGCTTGTCTGTGCGCCAGCAATGCGGATAGTTGTGGACGTGCTTCTCTATCTTGAAGGCCGTTCCTTCGTCCTTCATCTCGATGCACATCTTCACGTTGAGGTCCATCTCCTTTGCAGCGGCTTTCTCGTCGTACTTGCCGCCTTCGTTGAACTTCGGATCGTATGCATTCTTCACGAAGTCGCCCTCGTGAATGGCGTAAGCCTCTTCGTTGACGCAGAGTTTGCGGAAGCTCTCGTCCATATCTTCCTTTAGGAAGTACTTGCCCGTGAAGTCAACCATCGGACGCGTATCGCCTGCCTTGTCGATAACGAAGAGGCTGGGAATGCCTGCATCCTTTGCCACCTTGGCGTCGTCTGCACCAAAGGTAGGAGCGATGTGCACGATGCCTGTACCGTCTTCCGTAGTGACATAATCGCCAGGGATAACGCGGAAGGCTTCTGCACTCTTATCGACAACTTTTCCGTCCTCGAGCGCACAAGGCTTCACCCACGGGAAGAGTTGTTCGTACTTCATGCCAACGAGGTCAGTTCCCTTGCCTCGCCAAAGAATCTCAAGCTCCTTGCCTTCTTCGGCTTGGAAGTAAGCAGAGAGTCGTGCTTCAGCGAGAATGTAAATGGCCTGCTCGTTAGTATATGGATTGTTGCCCTTGACGGCAACATAATCAATCTTAGGTCCAACGCAGAGGGCAGTGTTGGAAGGCAAAGTCCAAGGCGTCGTGGTCCAAGCAAGGATATAAACAGGAAGACCCTCTAAATCTCCCTTAAAGGGAGACTTCTTATCCTCCCCCTTTAAGGGGGAGTTAGAGAGGGTCTTAAACTGCGCTGTCACCGTGGTGTCTTTTACATCACGATAGCAGCCGGGTTGGTTGAGTTCGTGGCTCGACAGACCTGTTCCTGCTGCTGGTGAGTATGGCTGGATGGTGTAGCCCTTATACAGTAAATCCTTCTGGTAGAGCTGCTTCAGGAGCCACCAAAGCGTTTCGATGTACTTGTTGTCGTAGGTGATGTAAGGGTGTTCCATATCGACCCAGTAGCCCATTTTGTGGCTGAGGTCGGCCCACTCGCTGGTGTACATCATTACGTTCTCACGGCACTTTTGGTTGTACTCCTCGATGCTGATGCTCTTGCCAATGTCTTCCTTTGTGATGCCAAGCTCTTTCTCTACGCCAAGCTCAACGGGAAGTCCGTGAGTGTCCCAGCCTGCTTTGCGCTTCACCTGGAAGCCCTTCATCGTCTTGAAACGGCAGAAAGTGTCCTTGATGCTGCGAGCTAGGACATGATGAATGCCAGGATGTCCGTTAGCTGATGGAGGTCCTTCGTAGAAGACAAACGAGGGACAGCCCTCTCTTTCGGATATACTTGAATGGAAGACATCTTCTTTGTCCCATTGCTGGAGGACTTCTTTGTTGACGTCACTCAGGTTGAGCTTATTTCGTTCTGTGAATTTCTTGCTCATATAGTGTTTTTGATTTATATTTTCTTTTGGGCTGCAAAGATACGAACTTTAGTTGAGATTACAAAATAAACAAGCAAAAAAACACCGTTCGACTTTTCATTCGAACGGTGTAGAAGTATCAGGCGTTGGAACTTGGCACGTTAAGTTAATAAACTTAACACGCCATCTTGGTCAATTCGACACGCCATCTTTTGTGACTTAGCTGGTGATATTAGAGGTCGAGGTTAACGCCGATGCCAAAGGTGTGGTTCTTACGGTCGTAAACGTCTGTCTTGGGACCTGCTGCGGTCTGTGTGATGACTTCACGATTCTGATAGAAAGTGCACATATAACCGAGGTCGAAGTTGAGTCTCTTGCTTGCTTTGACACGAACGCCAGCACCTACCATGTGGTTCGAGAGGTTGAAGGAGAGGTCGTTCATGAACTCGTCATTCATGCCGTAACGGGTTGTCTCCCAAGAACCTGAAACTGTGAGCCACTTGCAGATGTCATATTCTGCACCAAGAAGGAACTCGTGAGTGTTGTGGTCGATGAGTTCCTCTTTGTTGAGGAACTTTGTGGAAACCTTGTCGAAGAATTGGTGGTAAGAAGCGCTAAGACGAAGCTTCTCGATGGGAGAGTACTGTGCACCCAGAGCAAGCATTGCGGGAATATCCTCGCGAACCTTCTTGCCGTCTTCGAACTGACTGAGAATGCCTGCAGCCTTTTCTTTTACCATATCGTCTGTAACAATTATGTCGCTGTTGTTTTTGAGGTTCAATCTGGTTGGTGCTTCATATTTGGCAGAGACATTCCACTTGTCGTTAATCTTCCAGTCAACACCAAGAATGATGGCTACACCGAAACTTGTCTGGTCACAGTCGAGGTCTATGCCGTAGTTGTTGAGTGCCTGTGTGTTGTTAACTTCGCCTCCAGGAGTCTGAAGGCTATAGGCGATAGTGGGAGTGACGGCACCGTTGTAGTTGGCAGTTGCATATATTCCACGAACACCAACATAGCCTGCAATGTTGTCGGTGAACTTGTATGTTCCACCGAGTTGTAATCCAAAGTGGTAGGATTTACCTTTCATGAAGCTATTGACGGAGTATCCCTTGAACTGACCTGTAGCGGCAAGAGCGGAAGCGGTTGCGTTGTCGTAACCTTTTGCTATAAGTCCTTGTGTCAAGAGACCAGAAAGAACACCAGGAGTTTGCATCATTGGAACAATCATTCCTGCATAAGCTGCCTCGAAGGAACCCAGTCCATTGTCGAACTTGCACATGCCGCCACCACCACAGATGGCAAAGTGAGCGGAGACACTCCACTTATCTTTATTATAAGAAACGGTAAAGGAAGGAATCACGGGAGCCGTTGCCTTACCCTCAAAACGATGAGTGGTGTTGGGGTTTTCGGTGTTATACTGGAAGAGCGGGAAAGTCGTCTCGATGTTGCGTTGCTGGAAAGCCGTTTGGTTGTTGAGGCTCAAGTGCCATCCGTTCTCGAGGAAAGCACCACCAGCAGGGTTGGCGTAGATACTTGTGATGTCAATCTTACCTTCTTGAGCGAAGTTACGAACGAAGGCTGCATTCTGATTGGTGTTGGTCAGGAGACCACCTGCAAATGCGTTACTAACTGTGGCAAAAGCCATCAAAATAAGTGCTGTTTTTTTCATTTTTTACCTTAAATTGGTTAAAATCGGCCGCAAAGGTAACACAATTCTCTCGTTTGTGCAAGTTTTTTTGAAAGATATGCACACTAATATGGCATTTTGTGCAAAAACACAAGGAAAACGCATGCGTGAGATTGTACATTGTTTAAAATAAACTAACTTTGCATATGTTTTGTGTCTAACAAGAAAAAATCGCAAATACCGTGCAGTCTTTTTGCAGTTCATCGGACTATATAGAAGGAAGAGTCTCGTTTACGATGGAGATAACATGGCTGATAGAACGGTGCAGACAAGGTGATTCGGAAGCTCTCGGCGAATTATACAAGATGTACGCTCACAGAATGCGTGGTGTGTGCTCACGTTATATCTCCGATGAGCAAACCATCAGCGATGTGTTGCACGATGCTTTTGTGGTTATCTTTACCTCTTTCGAGAAACTGCGCGACGATAGCAAAGCGGAAGCATGGATGATGTCAATTACGAGGAATGTTGCCTCGAAGTACAAAGACTATCAAGATGCACATCGGACTTTCCTGCTTGAAGAATCAACTGAAACAAACCTTCTTGCAGAAAAGGAGGAAGAACAGGACGTGAGAGGAATCCCTTTGGATGAGGTAATAAGTCTGGTCGATAAGTTGCCAGAGGGATATGGGAAGGTATTCCGTCTCTCTGTCTTCGAAGGGTTGTCGCACAAAGAAATCGCAAACATCTTAGGCATTGAGCCACACTCATCCTCGTCGCAATTGGCACGCGCAAAGAAGATGCTTCGCAAGATGATGAGGCGATACTGGCTTGTATTCATATTGCTTCTTGTCCCCCTTATCCTTATTCTGTACAGGAAAGATGGCGTCGCCCCAAAAGACGAAAAGCCTATCGTGGAGAAGCAAAAGCCTCTTCCCGTTGAATCGCATCATGAGAAGACGGGAGGATCTGCAATTGCCTCTGTGCCTAAGCATCAAGTAACGGCAGTTGCTACAGACACCTTGCAAGATGTAATAACTCAGGAACTGGTAATGCCAGACACCTTGCAGGACCAGGAACAAAGCGATACGGTTCGTCTCGCCCCCAAAATAGGGACAATACAGCATTATGACATGGCCGACATTATCCGTGATAATCCCGTTCGGAAAACCTATCATGAACGAAGGTGGTCGCTTGAACTCGCATACGCAGGCAGTCTTGGCGAACAGTACATAAATCTCCCTTATGCTTTTACAGAGACGCCGATGATAAGTCCGACAGGCGAGGCAGCGTCGCCAATAACGTTCGAAAATTGGAGCGACTATGCTGCATATCTTTCAGAACTTCCTGCTGATGACAATTCTCATACGCGTAGTGTTATCATGAATGTGGCTTTGAACAATGCCAATCGCCCAGAAACAGACAAGATTATGCGAACGAGTCACCATTATATGCCTTTCACATGCTCGTTGGCGTTGAAGTACAGTCTGAACAATCGCATATGTTTAGAGTCAGGCCTGAACTATAGCCGTCTTGTTTCCAACTTCGAAATGGGAGCTGACGGTAATGCTATTCGCGAACATCAAACCATTCACTATCTTGGAATCCCAGTAAAGGGAATATATAATATGTATAACAAAAAGGCATGGAGCCTTTATGCAAGTGCTGGCATAACAGCGGAAATCCCAGTCTTCTCATCGCTGAGCAAGAGTTATTACTTGCACGATGTGATATCAGGCACTGATAGAGAAAGCATTCATGCTTCTTGGCAGTGGTCAATTGGTACAGGAATCGGCGTTGAATATAAACTGACACCAAGCATCGGCCTCTTTGTCGAGCCAAGTATGCGATACTATATCCCAACAGACAGCAACATCGAAACTTACTATACTAAGCATCCGTTTACATTCTCCCTGCCTTTAGGCATAAGATTTACATGGTAGTGGTGCAGTCATTCGTTGCATAATCGGACTTATTAAATAGAGAACAATATGCAACGAAAACTATGTACAACATCTTTGATTATGTATACAACGGATTCCTCTATTTGAATAATATGGCAAGGCCGAGGCACAAACTGCTATCGGGGCTGATGATATACTCAACTACACTTTGCCAGTCGAGATGTAAGCATTGCAACATTTGGCAAAAGCAACCAGAGCATCTGTTGCTCGAAGATATCAAAAGAGTGATGGAGAGCCGCTGCGTAACCCGTCGGACAACCGTAGGTTTGGAAGGCGGAGAGTTTATCTTGCATCCACAGGCCAATGAAATCATGGCGTGGTTCCACGAACATCACCCCAATTATACTTTATTGTCGAATTGCCTCGCACCTCGCCGTGTCGTAGATGCTGTGCGTCTTTATCATCCTCGACATTTGTATTTGTCTCTCGATGGCAACCGCGAAAGTTACTTGCGGATGCGAGGCAGAGATGGATATGACAAGGTGATTCAGGTCGTTGATGCCTTAAAGGATGAAGTCCCATTGTCGTTGATGTTCTGCCTTTCGCCTTGGAATTCTTTCGAAGATATGGCCTTTGTCATTGATGTTGCCAAACATTATGGCGTGGATGTTCGTGTCGGCATATATGGAACAATGGCTTTCTTTGATACCACGAGCGAGTTGTTGAAAGCCTCTGATTTCGTGAAACATATCCCGCAAAGCATTCATGACACACAGGAGAACTATGATTTTGTGGCACTATATGACCAGTGGCGAAACGGACATCTGCGATTACGTTGCCAAAGTATAATGAGCAACCTTGTCATTCACAGCAATGGCGATGTGCCGCTCTGTCAGAACCTTGATGTCCTTTTGGGCAACATTCACAAGCAATCGCTAGATGATATTTTCAATGGGACAATGGCCTGCCAGACTCAACAGCACTATTCGCAACAATGCAACGATTGCTGGATTAACTTCCATCGCAAGTACGACATCATTCTTGTGCGAAGTATTGAACGCCTGTTTCCCAAGTGGCTCATTGAGAAGTTCTATGGTTCTTATCAATGGACAGCAGACAAAAAGCAAACATATAAACAACATATGAAACATTGCAATGATACAAAAACTGATTTATAGCCTCAAGCGTAAGTGTACAGAACATTATCTGCGCCAAACGTACCAATGTCAATATGCCTTCGTTGGCATGGGACAACACTCGTTGACCAATCTTTACCCGGTTCTTCGTTATTTGGGAGTATCGTTGAAATATATTTGTGTTACGACAACATACAAGGCAAAGTTAATAGAAAGGAAATATCCCCTTGTTAAGGCTACCGTGTCGCTCGACGAGGTTCTCAACGACGAGGAAGTGAAGGGCGTATTCGTCTCGGCCTTGCCCTCTGCTCATTTCTCCATTGCCTCACAAGTCTTGAAGAGTGGGAAGTCGTTGTTCATAGAAAAGCCTCCTTGCCAGACATTAGATGAACTTGATGTCCTCATCAGCCTCCAGCGGCAATATGGCTCGTCAGTTGCTATGGTAGGAATGCAGAAACGGTATGCTCCGGCAGTTCGATTGTTAAGGAAAAGGCTTGGCAGAGAGCAGCTTCTAAACTATGATATGCACTACCTTACGGGCGCTTATCCAGAAGGCGATGCCCTGCTTGACCTTTATATCCATCCTGTTGACTTGGTGTGTCACCTCTTTGGTCAGCCGGGAATCTTGGCATGTAGGAAGGTTGCAAAGGATTCATACATACTCATGCTTCAGCATCCACACGTTGCAGGTACGCTCGAACTCTCTGCTGCCTATAGTTGGACGGGCTCGGAAGAAACCTTGAAAATCTGCACACGTTCTGGGATTTATCGTTTAGAACAAATGGAAGAACTGATGTTTGAGCCCAAACCTTCCAGTATTTTCGGTCTTCCGACAGATAAGATGATTCGCCATCATGCGTTGGAAGAACACTTGTATCAACGCAATAACGCAGTTCCCATACCAGCCAACAATCAGATTTATTCGCAAGGTTTCTTTAATGAAATCGAGGCATTTGTGTCCGCCATTGAGCACAGTCATTCCGATGTCCTTACTTCTCTGCCTTCGCTTAGAATGACTTATGGGACATTGCTGAACATCAGTGATGTCTAATCCCCAGCTAAGGCATAAATCGTCTTTTGTCCCTTAATTTTGAGACCTTTGATGTCTTTAAGGAGTTTGCTTGCTGAAGCGCGTTCCACTGCTACATAAGACCAATGGGGCAGCACGTCGATTCTGCCGATTTGACTGCTCTCGAGGCCGCCTTGCTTAGTGAGGAAGCCCACGATATCGCCTCGACTTATCTTGTCCTTCTTGCCTTTACCTATATATAATGTCACCCAAAGCGGCTTTTCTGGCTTGGGAACTTTGGTGGGCAAAGTAATGGTTTCGACCTCTTCAACGATATAAGAAGGCAAACTCTCTTCTGGTCCGAGGATGAAATAGGCGCTTCCTTTCATGTCCCACCTTGCTGTTCTACCGTTGCGATGCGTGCAAGCTTCCTCGTTCAAGGGTAGGTGGTAGTGGATGATATTATCGACATCCGTGATGTCCAACCCTCGAGAAGCGAGGTCTGTGCTGACGAAGACGTTGCATGAGCCGTTCATGAAGCGGTAGAGAGCCCTTTCGCGGTCACGTTGTTCCATGCCTCCGTGAAAGATGCCGGCCATGATGCCTTGCTTTTCAAGGAAGCCTCCAACGCGCTCCACGCTCTCCCTGTAGCCCACAAAAACGAGGCTCTTCTGCGTTCCAAGCGTGCAAAGCAAGCGATACAAGGTCTGCAGCTTGTCCTTTTCGGGCGACTTTACGACCAAGAGACTGATGCGGTCGTCGCTCTCTCCGTCAAGGAAATTGAGGCGGACATGCTTGTCTGTTCCCACGAACGACGGGATATCTTCGCTATCGGTTGCAGAGAGGAGAATGCGTTGCTGCAGATAGGGGAGTAGGGAGATAATGCTCTGCATCTGTTCGCGAAAGCCCAACTCGAGGGACTTGTCGAACTCATCTATGACGAGGGTCTTGACGCAATCAGCAAGGAGATTGCCTTTCTGCAGATGGTCGAGCAGTCGTCCTGGCGTTGCAGCAACAAGATGAGGTCGAAGCCCCTTCAGAAGCTGATGCTCTTCCATTGCAGGACGGCCTCCATAACAAGCGCAGACACGGAGTTCGGAACAAAGTCTGCGAGCCACATCGGCTGTCTGAATGGCCAGTTCTCGCGAGGGAACTATGACGAGAGCCTGCAGGTCGTCGCTCTTCGCATCGAGTTTCTCCAGCAAGGGTAACAGGTATGCAAGTGTCTTGCCCGAGCCTGTAGGACTGAGAAGCACTACCGACGCGCCCTTTCGAGCCGTTTGCAACATGTCTTGCTGCATGGCGTTGAGGGCTGAGATGCCGAGGCGATTTAATTCATAATTCATAATTCATAATTCATAATTACGGCATCTGAAGCTCCCCTCTCCTCGGAGATGGGGCGGGGGTGAGGCTCTATCTCAGGAAATAATCTACGAGGAAGTAGATGCCGAGGCTGACGAACCAGCCGAGAAGCACCTTCCAAGTGATGTGCTTCAGGTACCACCAAATGGTGACATCCTCTGATTTCATGAGGGCATAGCCTGCCGTATTTCCGATTGGCAAAAGGCAGCCGCCTACGCAACCGCTCAGCGTGATGAGGTGCCAATACTGTCCGTTCTGCACGAAACTCTGCATGTATTCGGTCATTCCGCTTGTTCCGCCGTCCAGGACGGGATAGATGGAGATGCCGCTTATGACGAGGGCAATGTTGTCCATTACAGCGCTGACGGCTCCCAGAACGAGCGACATTATATATATATTATGTATATTTCCGTCGCACCAACTTCTGACGCTGTTCATTGCTCCGACTTCGATGAGGATGTCCACGCAGAGACCTATGCCGAGGAAGAACATAATCATCTGAATCAATTCATATTGGAGGCTGCGATTTGTGCGGGCTTGAAGGGGTTGGTCGCTCAGGATGCGTTTGCGGTTGATGACTTCGTTCACCACCCAAAGCACGCCAAGCACGCAAAGAGCGCCAAGGAAAGGAGGCAGGTTCGTGAGCCTGTAGAAGGTCGGGACGAACCACAAACCGACGATTCCGAGGAAGAGCATCAGGATTTGTTGCCAAGGTTTCACGTCGCCATCATCACCTCGGAACATCATTACGCTGCTTCGTTTCAGGTCGAGGTGAGCGGGAAGTTTCCTGCCGATGAGGTAGGTGGGGACGATAGTGGCGAAGAGAGCGGGCAGGACGAGTGCGGCTGTGTAGTTGGTGGGAGTGACGGCTCCTCGCGTCCAAACGAGCAAGGAAGTGACGTCGCCAATGACGGTGAAGCAACCGCCGCAGTTTGTGGCTATCACGATGATTGCGCCCAAGAGCATCCGTTGCCTGTGATTGACCACGAGTTGGTTCATCACCATCAGCATCACGACTGCCGAAGTCAGGTTGTCCAGGTTGGCGGAGAGTCCGAAACTGCAGAGAGCGAGCATCGTGACGACGACCCAAGTGCTACGGCTTCGGCAAAGTTTCGTGACGAGGTCGAAGCATCCGTTGTTGGCCAGAACATCTACAATCGCCATCGTCGTCAGCAAATACATCACCACGCTGGTCAGTTGGGCGATGTGGCTGGCAAAGACTTTCTGCCGGATGAACTCGTTGACCGCCTTGATGCTATAGTCCTGACTGCCAAGGAATTCGCGGAACACGCTGTCGTGAAGCGTTTCGATATAGTAGGGGCCCACGCAGACGTAGAGCACCCAACCCCAGACTCCGCAGAAGAGCGCCACGGTGGCTTTGTTGATGCGGGTAATGTGTTCCGTGCAGATGAGCAGATAGCCCAGCAACATCAAGGTAACAATAGCAATAGTCATGGCAGTTAATGAAATAATTTTAGTAGTTAGAAGAAGTTAGAAGAAGATATGTCGCTTTCAGCGACGAAGTTAGAGGACAATACTTCTGGTTGTCGAAAACTGTTGTCTTTTATCTCCTTCTGTCTTCTTTTATCTTCATCTATCTCCTTGTTTGACGTGCAAAGTTAGTTAAAAATCCTCAAAACGACAAGCAATTCTTTGTTATTTCTCACAAAATAGATAATTTTGTGGTGTTATGAAGAAAATAATAAGTCTATTGATGCTCCTTTCTGCCCTTAATGTAGGGGCGCAGAAGGTCGAGCTGGCCGTCGGCGAGGGTTGGGTGGAGATACCCGTCCAGCAGACGCAGAGCGAATTGAAGCCGGGCTGGAAGATTGTGGATTATCAGATGAAGAGTAAGTTGACGCACTATCTTTCGGGCGGCCACGCCAGTCAGCTGACCGACGGAAACCGACCTGTCTTTCGTGTTACTCCAGCCGAAAAAGAAGTCCTCATCGACTACGTCCTCATCCGTCTGAAGGCCTCGAAATACTATCGGAAAATGTTCAAGCCGTTGCTGATTGAGTGCAACTATACAAGACTGGAACCCAGTTACTTCGATATAAAAGCCGAAAGTGATAGTTTCATTTGTCAACCTCGCCAGCCTCTTCAGCCGGGAGAGTACATTCTGGCCAATCTGAAGCAGCAGCCAATCGGTGAACTTCAAGACCTGCTCGTCTATCCGTTCAGCGTCGGAGCCAATTAAGCGTGGAGAGTCAGCCAATTAAGCGTGGAGAGTCAGCCAATTAAGCGTGTTGCGTTGGCCAATTAAGCGTGCTGCGTTTGCCAATTAAGCGTGTTGCGTTGGCAGATTCAGCGTGCTGCGTTGAGGCACTCTCCTAGCCGAAATGTGACATGTGACGTTGTGACATGTGACATTAAGGTGGTTTCTGCCGCCAAATTTCCTGCAATGCCCATCAGTAAAGGGATATACTATATATTATTATAGTATATATATTATAATATATTAATATATAATAACTTACGTTATACTACAGGCATGTTTGCAATGTGAAAGGGGCTTAATGTCACATGTCACAATGTCACATGTCACAAAATTGCCCCTTCAAGGCTGTGAGTGTCGAAAATTATTAGTAACTTTGCAGGCAAAATTTCGTTTATGGCAGAATATGCAGTTACAGCCCTCAGATATACGCTAGTGGACAGGGGCACGATGGAAGAGCGGACCAGGGTGGCGGAGGCTTTCCTCAGCGAGTTGGAGGATGGCACGCCCATGTTGTTGGTGCCCGAGCCCGACAATATACAGGATGTTAATGCGATTGCGGTCTATACGACTGAGGTGCGCAAAGTCGGCTTCATCAAACACGAGTGCTGCTGGGAGTTGCATCCGCTCCTGAAGTCAGTCAATGGCATGCTCCAGACGCGTGTTAGCAGGAACGACGGGCATGTGACCTTCTTTGTGGAAATTCCTGAGGTGCAGGAACTCTCCCTCTCTCTGCTAAAGTTCGAAAGGGTGTTGCCCGAAAGTCCGTTGCCGAACGGGATTGGCTTGCCCTTTACGGAGAACGAGCGCACTTTGCAGGTTGTTGCGCCTCTGCTTTGCGGCAAGGAGTTCACGGCCGAGAATGCTGCTGATTGGTTGACGTTGTCGGAACGCTACATACCCCTCTCGCGCCTTTCTCTGTGCCGTGAGGACGATTGCTGGCGCGACCGCATCCTGAAGAAATTCAGGGCTGCTATGAAGCTGAAATTGGCCGAAAATGAGAAGCGTAGGTTGGAGCAGTTTCGCGATGAACTGGTCTTGGCTCAGCGCGATTTCCATCGTACTGGCGAACATTGGCAGTTGCGTGTGTTCGACGCTCAGTTGCAGCTGTTGAAGGCTGTTGCAGAGCAGAAGGACGGTTTGTTCGAGCGCTTCGAGAATTACATCAATCAGGGGAATGACCTTTCTGCTCAACTTGCCCGATTGAGGGGCTGGTTTGCTGCAATGCCTCATGCCTCGCTATGTGATTACACGGACCATCAGAAACTGGCTGCGGGACTCAATTATCAGGGTGTCAACCGCCAAGATCTCTACGAAGTCTATGCCGCACTTCTGTTGCTGGAACGCTATCAGGATAAGGAGGAAGCGCTCGTCGCAGCACTCAAGCCGATATTCTACGGAAACGAGCAGGAGGTCAGGGATTTCCTTGCAGCCATTCAAGGCGTGAAGCCGAAACAGATAACCGACAGAGTGAATCAATTGGTTCGGGATCGGAAGATTTCGAAAATGTCCTGCCGTCGCGACCTTTGGAAGCCGCTCCACGACTTTGGCCTCTACAAACCGACGGAATCCAACTGGAATCAGCAGGTGAATTGACCGACTATATTTAATAAGGTATAGGGGGAATCGACACAAATCGGTTCCCCTTTTTTGTGTCTGATTTGTACGACTACTTGTACGCTACTTGTATTTACTTGTATTGGCTTGTGCATCAATAAGTTAGAGGCGATTTTGTTTGGAAAACGCCGATTCCTGCCGTAACTTTGCAGTGCAATTGAGAAACAAAGGCGCCTCTACATTTCCGTTGCAAAAGAAACCATATTATAAACCATTAAAAAACTTATAAAATGCAAACAAACCAATTAATCAGCCAACAAGAAAACGTTGGCAAACCTCTCTCAAAGAAAGAGAGAGTGATTCTCGCTCGAGAACATGCGTCTCGAATGCGAACAACAGAGAGTGTTAAACAAGCGTTGGAACCACTTCAGGAAATCGAGCCTGAAAAGGCCGAATCGCTCGCTTTCAAGGGCATTCCGTATTCCTCCATCATCAGCGAATACTGGCTCCGCAATGGTGGCGAACCTCAAGAAGGGGAAAGGAATGTGAAACTGCACAAACTGGCCGTAAACTTGCGTGCTATCTGCGACAACAAAAAGGAAATCCTCATGGCCGTCTTGCCACGATTCGGACTCTCGCAAGCCGAGTTGAGGAGCGTGGTGGAATCTGCCTGCAAAGAGCCTCCAAAAGGCATCAGCAGAATGATGGAGAGCATCATCAAGAGCGAAGAAGCAAGGCGGAAGATGGAGGAACAGGATGCAGAAGCCGTTGCCGAAGAAACTGGCGCGAAACTCAATGTCCGCACGCTCCCAATCGGCCTGAAAGAGAGTTTGGCAGGCGTGCCAGTCTCGATGCAGTTGCCCGTTCTCTGCGCCGTAATGCCCATCGCTGCAGCCTATGCCGACGGAGTTGAAGTGGAGTATTGCGACGGCTTTCGCCAGCACCTCGGACTCATGTCCATCATTCGAGGCGAGCAGGCTAGCGGCAAGAGCGTCTGCAAGAGTGCAATCGATGTCTGGAAGCGTCAGTTCGACGAGGAAGATGCCGTAGCCCGCCAACGCGAAGAAGCATGGAAGGAGCGCAGGAAAGGCCGCAAAGCCAACGAGAAGGCTCCCGACGACCCCAAAGTGCTGATTCGAATGGTGCCCGTAACGGTCTCCTGTTCTACACTCTTGAAGCGACTGAAGAATGCTCAAGGCCATTGCCTCTATTCCTTTTGCGAGGAACTCGACACACTACGCAAAACCAATGGAGCAGGCAGTTGGAGCTCGAAGTACGACATCTACCGCCTCTCATTCGATAAAGGCGAGTGGGGACAGGACTACAACTCCGACCAAGCAGAATCGGGTGTCGTGAATGTGGCCTACAATTGGACGATTCTCGGCACAAACGGAGCCCTGCATAAGTGCTTCAAGAGCGAAAACATCGAGAACGGACTCAGTTCCAGAGTACTCGTCTCGGAAATGCCCGACTCTTCCTTCGCTAAGATGCCAAAGTACGGGAAGCGCTCAGAAGAATGCGAGGCAAGAATCCAAGAAGCAGTCACCCGCCTTCGCTCTGCATCAGGACTGGTTAATGTGCCACGACTGAGGGCCGTCATCGAGAACTGGGTGGAACAGAAGCGAGTGGAAGCCTCGAAAGACCTGGACAGAGTGAAGGACATCTATCGCAAACGTGCAGCAGTAATCGGCTTCCGTTGCGGTGTCGTCTTCCATCTCTTGACCGGCAACAAGAAGGAGTCGAACGCTTGTCTCGAGTTCGCGAAGATGATGGCCGAGTATTGCCTGAATCAGCAGATACTTGCCTTCGGCCAAACCCTTGAAACCCAATTCATCGAAGCAAGCAACGAATGTCAGCGTTACGGCAAGAACCACAGCATCTTCGACCAATTGCCTCCCTCGTTCACGAAAGATGACTTGCGTGCTCTGAAACAAGGCAATTACAGCGACGCAGCAATCCGGCAAATCACTTCACGATGGAGTCGCGACGGCTGGATTGAAAAGGCAGAGGATGGCAAACATTGGATTAAGAAGCGGACAGAATGAAGAAAAGTGTGACATGTGACATTGTGACATGTGACATTAAGGTGGTTCCATTTCCGACATTCTTGCCATTCATGAATAACTGAAGGGGGAGTCTCTTTTTTGAGCTTCCCCTTTGTCGTTTCAATTCTTTTTCGTAACTTTGTCGCACAATAAAGCAAGAAATGAAAGTCAACATACCAGAAGTAAAACTCCAAGAGGCTGCAGGTCAGGGCACTGATGCATTCTTGACAGTCGTTCACGACGCTATCCTCGATGCCGTTGGTGGCGAGGTTAATGCAGAGACTTTGCCGCTCCTGAATGGCGAGCAAACGACTTTGCTGGCCTACTTCATCCTGCGCGAAGAGGTGATGGACGGCGGCTTCATCCAACTCATTTACAATGGCTACGGCCCCTTCATCTTCCTCAATCCCTTCGCAAAAGCAATGAGGCTTTGGGGTGCTCACGAGTTCAGCAAACTCATCTATAAGGGAAGAAAACTCTTCGAACAGCATTCAGAGGCTCTCACAAAGGATTGCACAGACGAGCAGTTCATGGCGCTCTTCGAGCAGTACCCTGAGTTCGACGACCTCGACGACGAGTTCATCGAGATGGAAGAAGAAGTGACGGACACAATTGCCCATTATGTTGACGACCATCTCGACCTGTTCGTCCACGTTATCAAAGCAGATTGACAATGGCTAAATCATTGATTCCCAACAAGGGGAAAGACATAAACATCAAGAACAAGCGAGCCGAGTTCGACTACTTGCTCATGGATAAATACACGGCAGGGCTCGTTCTGACTGGCACCGAGATTAAGAGCATCCGCAAAGGCAAAGCAAGTCTGGTGGACACTTACTGCTATGTGATTGGCGGAGAGGTGTGGGTGAAGAACATGTACATCGCCCAGTACGAGCAGGGTTCCTACAACAACCACATGGAAAGGCGCGACCGCAAACTCCTGCTCAACCGCAAAGAGATTCGCAAGATACAGCAGACAGTCAAATCGCCTGGCTTCAGCATCGTGCCAACTCTCCTGTTTGTTGATGAGAAAGGACTTGCCAAACTCGACATCCACATTGCTCGAGGCAAGAAGGAATACGACAAGCGCGAGACACTCAAAGAGAAAGAAGACCGACGAAACATTGACCGTCAGTTCAAGAAGAGCTACTGAAAACTTAGAACTGGAAGTAGATGAATGGCTGCATCTCCGCGCTTACGAACTGGAAGATGATGAGCACAGCAAGGATGCAGACAAGGCTCATGACGGGCAAAGGAAGTGCCGCAAAAGCCAACCTGTAACGGCGTTTCCAGTCTTCTGGCAGCCAGTGGATAATCATTCCAAGCAGGAAGAGAATAAAGACATTGCGATAGTTGCACATAATCTCCCATTCGTTTCCAGACCATCGTGAACCTATGCGAGTAATCATCTGACTCGCCGTTTGCCAAGCCTCCTCGTTGGCTGTGGCTGGGTCAAGGTTGCTTCCAGAACGGAAGAAGAGCCTCGTAAAACTGATGAAAGTGAAGGTGACGAGGATAGCCCATGCCCTGCTATTGAAGGGAGCCCATTTCGTGTTAAGCATTCTCAGCCAAGCACTTACGGCAATAAATGCTGTGAAGCAAAGGAAGACTCGCCACAATGGTGCAGGCTGGTAGATGGTCAGCATCCAGAAACCAAGCGTTACGGCTGTCGTAAAGAAGGCACGATGCCAGGGATTCGCGTCACGCCAGAACTTATAGACAATCATTCCCAGTCCATTCAAACCGCCCCAAATCAGGAAGTTCAGGCTTGCACCATGCCAGAGTCCACCCAAGAGCATCGTTATCATGCTGTTCAGGTTGGCATAAATCTTTTTGCGTCTGTCAGGACAGCGCCAAGCAGTCAATATAACGGAGAGAGCCAGCAAGAGGGCTCCTATCGCTATCCAAATGTTTCCGCTCAGTATAAGAGCAGAAAGGGTGAGGGTCGCAATCCAGAAATATGTGCCGAAAGTGATGTTTCGATTGCCACCAAGTGGAATGTAAAGGTAGTTCTGCAAAAGGTGGAAGCTCATCAACAGAGAGAGACCGATGGCAATGTCCGTGTAGCCCGAAAAGTCTGCATAGACCTGCAAAGAATAAAGGAAGAGGGCAGCCAGGTTCTCAAATCCGGTGAAGAGCATCGGATTGGCAAAGACGCGGTCTATGAAGTTCAGAGCCAGATAGTCGCTCAGAATAATCTTCTTCGCCAAACCTCCCAATATCATGAATATGGCAAGGCCAAACATTCTGCGACTAAGGAAATAACGACGGTAGAGCTGGGGAATGAAGTCGCTGGCCTTAACGATGGGACCTGCTACAAGTTGCGGGAAGAAACTGACGTAAAAGCCAAAGTCGAGGATGTTGCGAACAGGCTTTATCAAGCCTCGATAGACATCGGCCGTGTAACTGATGACCTGGAAGGTGTAGAACGATATTCCGACTGGCAGGATGATGCGGTCAACGCTGAATACAGGAGCCCCCGTTGCTGTGTTGAACCATTCGGCAGCAATGTTTCTGACCTCGATATGAATGCCAAAGATTTGCCCGATAATGTCGGCAAAGAAGTAACTGTACTTGAAATAGCAAAGAATGCCGAGGTCGAGCGTCACACTCAAAGTGAGCCACAGCCTCTTCTTCCACCTCTCTTTGAGGGCATAGATGCGTTGTGCGATGAGGAAGTCGCTGCAAGTTACCAGCAAAAGAAGTCCGACGAACAGCCCGCTTGTTTTGTAATAGAAAAGCAGGCTCACAGCCATCAAGTAAGCATTTCGCAGATGCGTGCGTTTCTGCATCAAAGCAAAGCCAGCAAAGACGATGCAGAAGAACACCCAGAAATGCATTTGGGTGAAGAGCAGGGGACTGTTCTCGTCGAAAGAGAATACATCCCGCAGGTAAGCTATGAATAATTCATAGTTCACAATTCTTATCTCTTATCTCTTAACTCTTAACTCTTATCTCTTAACTCTTAACTCCTCATTACAGATTGCATTGTAGAGCAAGTCGGCAAGCAGTTCATAACCTTCGGGGCTGAAGTGAATGTGGTCGCGGTTCATCAGATGAGCGCTAACCCATCGGTTGCTGCTGCTATAGCCTCCCATAATGCGGAACTGATTCCAGACAGCACCATTGCACTCGCGAGCAAGTTCCATCATGGCCTGTTCCACCTTTTGCGTGTTGCGATTGTATGTGCGACGTTGCCTTCCCACTCGCAACCAGCAGTCATTATTGGTGATGAACAGGAAGCAGACATTCGGATTGACAGCACGCAACTTGTCCATTAGCATGCGATATGAATCCTTGAATCTCTCCACATCAAATTTGGCGGGAAGAACATTTGCGTCGTTTATGCCAATGCCAAAAATGACCAGATCTGGCGGGCAAATGCGCGAAAGCTCTTCTTCCAACAGGTCACAACGTAGCCACGAAGGGACGCTGGCTCCGTTCACGCCACTTTCCGTATATACAATGCGCTGTTTTGGTTCAGGATAGATGCCTCGCAAAACGAATCGACTGGTGCTATCCATACCCGAGAATGCAATCGTGCACTGGCAATCGGGCTCTGGTAGGGTGAAGAGGAAGTCCGGTCCTTGTTGCTCAGCCAGAATCGTGTCGCCCTTGTCGAGGAGGAGATATGGCACTGCTGTACCTTCTGCTTTCCCAATGATGCAGAGCTTAGCGAAGGAATACTTTGCGGGAAGTTCTAAACGAAGCGTTGCCAGGGAATCGTTTGTCGTGGCTGCAGCACCACTCATACCCAGCGTTTCCATTGGCAGGGCTTCTATGCAGCGCGACCGCTCCCAAGTCCCGGACGGGATGAGGCTGTAGTCTCTCGGAGCATTTGTCCGGATGGCTTTCCACGGAAACAACAGTCCTCTGGAAGCATCGAAATGTTCTCTCAGCCTGTTCGGGAAGATGCCGGCTTGAACATGGCTGCCGCCGATATGCAGAATGTTCAGTCTTTGCTGGCTGTCATGCATGCGAATCAAGAGCGAGTCGAACTGCTGGCGAGAACCCGGGAAGTCCAAACGATTCGCCCCCAAATTGACTCCAGCAGCGGCAGGAATGGGTATCGTGTCCTGTGCCATCGCAAGCAAGGACATACACATTATTATATAAAGAAGGGCTTGTCTCATTCCTGTAGTTCGTCTTTTTTGAAGTTTACTGCTGCAGAGTCCTCGGCTGTCAGTTCCGCTTCTTCCTGTCCTGTACGGAACAGATAGAAATGGTAGTAAAGGTGGAGCGTGTCGTAGAGCAACTGCGCAATCTTCTTTGCTCCGAGGGGTGTGAAGTGTATGTAGTCAGGACCTGCCAATTGAGGACTTGCCTTGACCCAGTTTATGATGCTGCCCCAGCCTCCCATTGCTTCGTACATGTTCCAATATGCTGCTCCTGCTTCATCGGCAGCAACACGCAGGCTGTCGTTCAGGGCTGGCATGATGGGATATGTCTCCATCGCTCCATTCCTGTTTCTGCGAGCCATGTCGGCAGGTCCAATGAACAGCACTTTTGCCTTAGGAGCAAGCGTTTGGAAGGAATGAATGAGCCGCTTGATGCCCTCCTTGAAGTCGTGCAACTTGGAGTCGTTCAGGTAGGGCGTGCTGTTACCTCCGAACTGAAGGATAATTAGGGCGACGTTTTCACGCTCGAAGAATGGAGTCATGGACGCACGGTTGATGTTCATCAGGGCGCTTCCTGTGCTACCTCGCATAGGTATGTTGTCCATGCTGACGCCAGTCGTGCCATCAAGTTGTATGCCAAGAATGTCTGTTTGCCCCTGAACTCCTATGGTTACGCCATTTGTGGGGGCAGCCAATGAGACGGAATAGAAGTATGGTCCGCTTCCGCTGCTCAGTGGCATCTCATTTGCTTCTCGTTCGCCTCTGATTGTAAGAAGAAGTTTGGCTGGCCCTTTCGTCATGACGGTAATGCGATTGAAGCGTGAAGAGAGGCTATAGTCTTCTTCGTCTCTTCCTCTGAGGCGAATCGTTGCGTATCCGGGAATGTGTGTCGTTCTTGCCAACGGACCGTAGAACCTGTCGGAACGTTGCATTTCCGATGGTCCGTAAGCCAGATATTGTGGCAAGCTGTCTGGCCAGATGGCAGAGCTAAGCGTATAAGTCTGTATGGTCTGCAGGGCAGGAACCATGCCGACTCCCATGCCGCCAAAGTCCTCTTGGAACTTTTGCCGAAGCAGGCTCGTGATGCGGTCGCACTCGATTTGCGAGTCACCATAATGCATGATACGTACATTTCGGATATCAGCGCACTCGAGTTCTTCCCATAACTCGTCAAAATAAGTCTCATCATTCCCAGGCATATAAATGCGGGCAGCATTCGTAGTGCAGAAAGTACGGAATTCTTCTATCTTCTGCGTGTTAAGCGCTTCCTGCCTCATTTGCAGCAATTCTTCGGGGCTCAGCACAGGCTCGTCTGATTCTATGGATGCAGAATCTTTCGTCATAACCTCTGTCAGGTTGGGGAAATACAGACGAAAGTCTCTGCCGAGAGGAATGCCTTCGGAAGGGAAACAAATGCAAAGCAGTACAAGACCTGCCAGTACACTACAGAAGAAAAGTAATGATTTACGTGCGTTCATTAGTGATTTGGGTGCAAAGATACGAAATAAAGTTAAACTTTAAACTTTAAACTCTAAACTTTAAACTTTATTTTGTATCTTTGTAGCGTAAAGAAGCAATTATACACATTATTATTATTAATAGGGAGAGGTTTGTTATGCGAGACAGATACAAACAGATAAAGACTGAAGCAGAGTTGGCAGAGTTGCTAAATTCGTCAGATCAGGAGCTTCGACACATTGTCTTTCAGTGTGTTGACTTAACGCAGAATGCAGAACTTTCACTAATGCATTCCTATCGCGAATGCCTTTTCCTGAGCTGCCGATTGCCGATGGGGCTCAAGCGTCAGTCACGCGATTGCCTCTTCTTGCCCAATATGGGCGAGGAATTTGGCTTCCCCAATCACCTCTATTCACCAGAGGAATTGTATGATGGCTTCAATCCAGATGAACCGGAAAGCTACGAAAGTTGCTACGATGGACGTGTTTATCGGCATTACTTGAAGAAAGGGAAGTATGCGACAGACTTCAAGGAAACGCTGGCTCGCTCTTTGCACGACCACTCCATAAGCGATTGTTTGCACGATTTCCTCTCTCGTTTCGACGAGCATAAACTGGTTGGCGTGATGGGCGGACACAGTCTTTCGAGACTCGATCAAGCATATCTTCAAGTGGTGCGGCTGAGCAAACGACTTGCCGAATTGGGCTTCCTGATGATTTCTGGCGGTGGTCCGGGAGCAATGGAGGCAACACATCTGGGCGTTTGGATGGCTGGCAGAAGCGAAGAGGAACTGCAGGAAGCCCTTTCCATCATGAGTGTAGCGCCTCATTATACTGATAAACTTTGGCTCTCAACTGCATGGGAAGTGCACAATCGCTTCCCCAATCTTGGCTACGAAAGCCTTGGCATTCCCACTTGGCTCTATGGTCATGAGCCTTCTACACCGCTTGCCACACACATTGCAAAGTACTTCGACAACAGTATTCGCGAGGATGGAATCCTCTCTATCTCAAAAGGAGGCATCATCTATACACCCGGTTCGGCAGGAACCTTGCAGGAGATATTCCAAGAAGCGGTGCAGAACCATTACCTCACATTTGGCTACGCTTCCCCGATGATCTTTATGGGTAAGCAGTTCTGGACAGAAGATGTGCCCGTCTGGCCCTTGATTATGGACTTGGTTGACAAGGGTAGATACAAGAATCTCATCCTCTGCCTGACCGACGAGGTTGACGATGTTGAGCGCGTTTTGCAAGGAAAATAAAAGGGCGCACTGGTGATGTGATGAAACTCCGAAAAACAGGTTTTGAGGGTTCGCTGCCTTTGTAATCCATCTAACCACATGTGGGATGGCACGCCATTAGCATACGAAACAGTTCTCGGTAATAAAATGTAAATTGATGAGTATCCCGATCTAACCAGTACGCCCGTATGATGTCGCGTCTTAACCGCTGTAAGACCATTTCGGACTTCAATTGTATCGCAAATTTAGGCATTCTTGTCGTAATATGCAAGCATTTTAACATTTTTCTTTCGCTTAGCTTGCCATTTTCTTTATTTCTTCCTAATTTTGTTATGGAAAACGACACATTTAGTGCTTATGACGCTTAATTTCTCTATAGAATACAGGACCGAATGGGGACAGAACGTGCAGGTCGAACTTTGCTTCCTTTCTTCGGAGGGAAAGACGCACTGGCAACGCATCCCGCTCGAAACGGAAGATGGCCTGATTTGGAAGGGCTTATGCATGTTGAAAGCAAGGAGCAGAAGATTCCGCTACACATATATTATTACGGATTCGAACGTCCAAAGTGATACTGGAGAAGGGATTCTTCGCCGAGAATGGGATGTGGTGCCGCGACTTTTCCCTGCCGACGATGCTCGCACCTACTTTTTCCTCGACCATTGGCGCGATGTTCCCGAGGCGTCTTTCTGTTACACGGATGCCTTCAAGGTTGCCAATGGACTCGACAATCTGCCGTTTGCTTCGGTTGCACTCTTCCCCAAGACGTTCCTTTTCCGTATTCAAACTCCGGGACTTGAGCAAGGAGATAGGGTTGCGCTTATTGGCGACCAGCCTGCTTTGGGCAACTGGGATGTGGAGCGAGCCTTGCCGATGATTCCGTCCAGCAATGGCGAGTGGCTTCTTTCCATCAGTGGAGACGGCTTGCGTTTGCCGTTTGAATATAAATATATAAAGGTAGGGAAGGACCATTCGGTGCTTTGGGAGGAAGGCCCCAACAGGCAAAGTCCGTCGAATGGTCAATGGTCAATGGTCAATGGTCAATCAGTCGTTGCCCTTTCCGACGGGGAGATACGCCTCGAGATGCCGCATTGGAAGACTGCCGGACTGGTGGTTCCTCTCTTTTCTCTCAGGTCGGAAGGCAGTCAGGGGGTAGGGGACTTTGGCGACCTCAAGCAGATGACCGATTGGGCTGCCTCGGCAGGAATGCACGCCATCCAGCTCCTTCCTATCTACGACACGACTCAGGACCGCTCATCTACAGACAGTTATCCCTACAATGCCATCAGCGTTCATGCTCTTCACCCTATTTATATTGACCTGCGAAGCCTGCCTCTGCAGGACAAGGACAAGCTCGCATCGTTCCAGAAACGCTGGCAAAAACTGAATGCACTTGCGGCTCTCGACTATGTTGAGGTCATCAAGATGAAGGAGGAATACTTACATCTTCTCTATGAAGAAGAGCGCCAGTCTCCAATGTTCAATGTTCAATGTTCAATGTTCAATGAGCAAAATGCCGAATGGCTGCTGCCTTATAGTGTCTTCTGCCACTTGAGGGATACCTACAGAACACCCCAGTTCTCGAAATGGAAGAGGCTTTCCAGTTACAATCGAAGTGCCGTAACGAAGTACGCAGACAGCCATTCCGCTGAAGTTGGCTACTATGTTTTCGTGCAATACCTCTTGCATTCGCAGCTTTCGGAAGCGGCTGAGTACGCTCGTAGCCGCCGAGTCTTCCTGAAGGGGGACTTGCCGATTGGCATCAGTCCTTGTAGCGTCGAGGCTTGGCACGAGCCACATCTCTTCCACATGGATATGTCGGCTGGTGCTCCGCCAGATGATTTCTCACGAACAGGGCAGAATTGGGGCTTCCCGACCTACGATTGGGAGCGCATGGCGGCTGATGGTTATCTCTGGTGGAAGCAGCGTCTGGGCGGTATGTCGCAGTATTTCAGCGCCTACAGGATTGACCACATCCTCGGTTTCTTCCGCATTTGGCAGATTCCGAAGAACAGCGAAACGGCTCTTCTGGGACAGTTCTCGCCTGCACTTCCCATGAGTATTGGCGAGATTGAGTCTTACGGAATGCACTTCGAGCCTGAGCTTTTTGTGCCGGATGCCAAGCAGCCAGAGCTTTATCATCCGCGCATCGGAGTCATCGGAGAGTGTGTCTGGCGCTCACTTCCCAAGTATGAGCAGGACGCATTCATACGCTTGTACGAAGACTTCTTCTTCCGCAGACACAATGATTTCTGGGCTTCTCAGGCCATGAAGAAGCTTCCGGCACTCATCGAGGCCAGCAACATGCTGGTTTGTGGCGAGGACCTGGGCATGGTGCCCGCTTGCGTGGGACCAGTCATGAAGCAGCTCGGCATCCTTAGCCTCGAGATACAAGCGATGCCGAAGGCTTATGGAGTGCCCTTTGCCAAGCTTCACGAGAACCCCTATCGAAGCGTTGACACCATCTTCACGCACGACATGCCGACCCTTCGCCTCTGGTGGAAAGAGAATCCGGAGCGCACCCAATTATATTATAATACTGTATTGGAGCATGATGGCAAAGCACCTGAAGAACCGACGGGCTGGCTTTGCGAGGAAATCGTGGCGCACCACCTGAACTCGCCTTCCATGCTGTGTCTCATCAGTCTGCAGGACTGGCTTTCGATGGACGAAGGTTTGAGGAATCCGAACCTCGAGGAGGAACGCATCAATGTGCCTGCCAATCCCAAGCACTACTGGCGCTACAGGATGCACCTTCCCATATCGAAACTCCTGGAGGCAAAGGCCTTGAACGAACGCATGCAATTGCTTATTGAGCGTTCCGAAAGGGCATAAGTGAAAACAACTGCTGTTAAGTCTGCCAACTTAACGTGTTAACTTTACCAACTTAATGTGTTAACTTTGCCAACTTAACGTGTTAACTTTGCCAACTTAACGTGTTATCTTTGGCAACTTAACATGTGTAGTTTATGAAATAGCTGTACCTTGTTTCAACGTATCCCTCGCTCGTTGAGTGCTTTTACGTAGCGACGGGCGTTCTGGTAATGTTCCGAAAGGTTTCTCGCAAAGTTGTGCGTGCCTGAGAAATCCTCTTTGGCACACATAAACAGATACGGATGCTCCACATGATTCAGCACGGCATCCAGCCCGGCAATGCTGGGTATGCGGATTGGTCCTGGCGGCAAACCTTCGTAGAGATACGTGTTGTATGGACTCTCGACAAACAGGTGTTTGTTCAGGATGCGACGTAGCGTGAAGTCACCTACCGCGAACTTCACGGTCGGGTCGGCTTGCAACTTCATCCCGATACGCAGCCTATTGAGGTAGAGACCTGCAATCATCGGCTTCTCCTCGTTGTTCGCAGTCTCTTCATCGACGATGCTCGCCAGTGTTGCCACCTCTTCGCGAGTCATGCCGAGGGCTTCTGCCTTCGCCTTTCTATCGGCCGTCCAGAAGCGATTATTCTCGCGTTCCATGCGCTCCACGAGTTTATCGACCGAGATGTCCCAATAGACTTCGTAGGTGTTCGGAATGAAGAGTGCAGGAATAGTGGCAGTCGTGTAGCCATGTGTGGCGCAGTAAGAACTGTCGGTCAGCGCTCCGGCAATCTCAGCAGAATCAACCATCAGACTCTGCGAAAGCACGGAAGCCAGTCGGTCCATCGTGCGTGAAGTTGGAATGACCAGATTTATCGGCTCTTGCGAGCCGTTCCGAAGATGGCGGAACAACTGCAGGCAAGTTGTTCCTGGCTCAACACGATAACGTCCAGTCCTTGGGCGAAAACTCAGGACCTTGCTGTAAAGATTCCAACGCCAACCCAGCTCGGACTTCGCCTTTACGCTGTCTGCCGTATCATCTCGGTCAACGAAAATCATTCTTCCCTGTGCCTCGTCGCAATTAGGAACCCTTGCCGAAAGCAAATAATATGTGAATGATGCGGCTCCAGCTACAATGACAATCAATGCGGCAACCAGCCAAAGGAACTTCTTATTCATTGTCTTTAATGCTTATCTGAGTGCAAAAGTACACATTTTCTTGTAGAAAACCAATAATTTTTCACTTTTCACTTTTCACTTTTCACTTTTTTTCTTACCTTTGCACCCGCGTTTCGCCACTATGGCTCAGTTGGTAGAGCAACGCATTCGTAATGCGTGGGTCGGGGGTTCGAGTCCCCCTAGTGGCTCAAACGAAAGAAAAAGCCGTCCATTTTGGGCGGCTTTCTTCGTTTATTTCACTCTGTATCTCACTTCTTTTGTCTTGAACTTCCTGACGGTTTTCTTGTCCTTCCCGTCTTTCAAGCCGTTCGCCACGATGATGGTTACGCGGTTCTTGTCGTTCTCTGCAAAGGGCTGGATGGTGTCGCCGTAGTAGTTCGACGTGATGGCCGCTGCAGGAACTCCGGCATCCGTCAGTGCCTTGACGGCCTTTTCCATGCGCCATTTCGATAGTTCCAGGTTCTTTTGTGGCTTGCCCGTCTTGGCGTCGGCATACGACTTGACGTCAACTTTGCAGTCGTGGAAGTCTTTCAGGAAGGCTCCGATGCTTGCCAATTGCTCTTCTGCGACAAAGTCTGACTTGCTGATGTCGTAGAAGACCGTCCATGTCATCGAGCCGTTGTCAGTCCTTGGCGTCTCGATAACCTCGTCGTACCATATTGTGTCCAGGCGCGTTTCCCACAC